>CAMKMS010000002.1 GCA_946413985.1 uncultured Mycoplasmatota bacterium | reverse complement strand
ATATCATCTTGAATTGTTTTAACTACCATAAAACAAATCCTCCTTTTTATTGATTATTATATCATAATTCTTTAAAAATTAAAAAAAAACAAACTATTTCTAGTTGGTTTTTCTATTAAAGTGGTGCTGAAAAGAGGAATCGGACCCCCAACCTACTGATTACGATTCAGTTGCTCTACCTATTGAGCTATTTCAGCATTGGTTGCCTTGGCAGGATTCGAACCTGCGCATGCTGGAGTCAGAGTCCAGAGCCTTACCGCTTGGCCACAAGGCAATATAAAAATTAATCATTACCTTTAAAAGGATGAAGTATTTTGTCTTTTATGCCAGTAGATATAACACTCATAACAGTATCATAAATCTTATTAGCATCTTCTTCATTTACTTTTAAAGTACTCATAAATTTATCAATCATAACTTCTTTATTCTTTTTGCCAATAATAAATGTATCTTCAACAATACTATTTATTTGAATAGCTTTATCTTCTTCAATATTTAATTTGCTTTCTAATGCTTTTATAAAATCACTTTTATTCATATTTATTATTCCTTTCTAAACAATTATATCACAATTATTTTGAATATTTAGATAAAAATTTTTTAACTCCATTTAAATATCTTTTACTATCCACTAAATAACTTATTCCATGTGTTGCATTTTCAAATAACATTATTTCTTTTATACCTTTATAGTTATCATAATTTATTTTTGTGTTTTCTACTCTTACAAAATCATCATCTAGACCATGAGCAAATAATATTGGTAATTTAGATTTACTTAAAGATGATAATGTATCTTCACTTTTTAAATTACAATGAGCAAATATCCTAGACCACATATTAATAGCATTTATAAATAACACACCTGGAATATGAAAATAATGAGTTATACAATATGATATCTCATCACATGCATTAATATATCCTGAATCAACTAAAATGCATTTAACATTCATTTTTTTTGTAACATATTTTAAAGACATTAATACACTTGATGCTCCCATAGAAATACCCGCTAAAATAATATTACTTTTTGGATATTTCTTATTAATAAACTTAATCCAATTAATAATATCCTTACATTCTTTTATACCAAATGTTATATATTTTCCTTCACTTTCATTAGAAGTTCTATGATCTATTAATAGTAAACTATAACCTAATTTATGGTATTCATGGCAAGATGCAAATAAATCACGCATAGCACTACTTCTATATCCATGTGCTTCAATTATTATTCCTTTTGATTTTTTATTTTCAATAAATATTCCATGTAATTTTAAATTATCATCTGATTTAATATATACATCTTTTATTTCATTATTTTCATATTTTTTATTAATCCAATCATTACCTACTTGAACAATTTCCTTATATGGTTTTATTGTTTCTTCTACAATTTTTTCCATTGGTAAATAATTATCATCTATTTTTCTACATACAAAAATAAACATAACAAAAGTTATTATTAAATAAATTATAATTAAAATTAGAAAAACTATTAAAACTGTTGTCATATTTAGATTATAACATAAAAAGAGTCATATTGACTCTTTAATTATGAATTTGAAGATTCGTTAATATATAGTTTTTTATAAACTTGAGAATTTTTTAATAAATACTCATGTGTTCCAGAAGAAGATAATCTACCCTTTTCAATTACATTAATAATATCTGCATCAATTATAGTTGATAATCTATGAGCAACAATTATTATTGTATGATCTTTAACTAGTGAATCTATAGTTTTTTTAATATATTCTTGTGATTCATTATCAAGAGCAGAAGTTGCTTCATCAAATAATATTACTTTAGTATTAATAAGTAATGTTCTTGCGATTGCAATACGTTGTTTTTGACCACCAGATAAATTAATTCCGCCTTCTCCAACTATTGTATTATATTTATTTGGAAGTGACATAATATAATCATCAATATATGCCTTCTTACAAACTTCTCTAATTTCATCTAAACTAGCATTCTTTTTAACATATCTAAAGTTATCCAAAATAGATGTATTAAATAAGAATGGAGATTGTCTAATAATTGAAATATTACTTCTAAGTGAATTCTCAGTTAGATCTTTTATATCTACTCCGTCAATTAAAATTTGGCCTTCTTTAACATCAAAGTATCTTAATAATAAATTAAATATAGTTGATTTTCCATTTCCACTTCTTCCAACAACAGCTATCTTTTTATTAGGTTCAAATTTTAATGATAAACCCTTTAATGTATAACCTTCATTATCTCTATATTTAAATTTAACATTTTTAAATTCAATAATTCCTTTTGGTTTTTTTAAAGAAACAGTACCAAACTTTTCATCTTCATATAATCTATTATTTACAATATCATCAATACGTTTTAAAGATACTGATATTTTATTAAAATTAACTCCAAAATCAGAAATAGATTCAACAACATCATCAATTCTCCAAATATATGTTTCAACAAGTACAAACATAGCATATATAATTTTACCTTCTACAAAGAATTTACCAGCTGTATAAAGAATAATAAATTCTAAAGCAAAATATACAAAATTATTTATTGCATAATATAATATTTCATAAGCTCTAATACTTTTTTCATGATTAAATAATTTATTAATTGTATTACCAATATCATTTTCTATAATTTTTTTGATTCCTAATGCTTTTATTTCTCTAATACCAGTAATATTCTCTGTTGTTTTTTTAATATACTTATCAGATTCTTCTTTAATCTTCTGTTGTGTTTTTTTAATCTTAGGGAAAAATATATATGATGTTATTCCCATTATCGTTGAAAACAAAACAATTTCTAAACCTAAAATCCAAGATATTCTAAACGAAATATAAAGAACAACAAATATAACAAGTGATTTACATATTAATTTAATTAGTTTATTTAATAATGACATTACTCTATCAGTATCATTATGTAATCTATTAATATATTCTCCAACACCTATATCCTCAAATGCAATAGCTGGTAATTTATCAATTTTATTATATAAATCAAGTGATGCATTTTTAATAAATTTTAATTCTAAATAATTATATAATTTATCTTTAAAATACTGTACGCATGTATAACATAAAACATAAATTCCAACCCATATTCCTAAATACATTATAAACGTATAGAAATCTTTTGCTATCAAATATTCTACTGCTTTACCCCAAAAATAAGCAGAAATTAAAGTTGGAACATATGTGAATAATACTAGAAAAACGTATAATATAAGTTTTAATTTATCTTTATTAAAATACTTAAATAATAATTTAAAATTACTTAACTTTTTCATATGTCCACCTTCTTTCTATTAAAAAAGAAAGCCATACAAATGGCTTTCTCATAATTTTTATAATTAATGAAAAGTTAAAAATCTAGTGAGAACATCTCACATACCATTTGTACATTGTTTTTAAAAATAAATTCTTTTGAATTTGCAAATAACATTTTCATATTCTCACTCCTTCCTTCTTCAAATTCAACTTCATAATAGCACATCTTTAAATATATGTCAACCAATAATTGTTTACACAAAAATAGAACCTATAAGGTTCTATTAAAGTATTTGAATGAAATTAAATATTTTTATTTACAAGTATATTTTGCTTCTTCTGATGATTCCATGTACTTTTTAAAATCTTCTTTAGTCATATTTTTTAATTCTTCATCATCTTCATCATCAGCAATCATATTTCCAAAACCTTTAATTGTAATTTTCTTTCCTGAGCACTCTACCTTAATACCTTTTTCTTCATCTTCAGCTAATTTAAATAAAGAACAATATGTTTGAGCTGTTGTTTCATTATCTAAAATATACGTAACTTCAGCATCAGTGAACTTATTAGATGAATCAAAAAGTGCTGTTATTTCACCTGTCATCTTGACTCCTTCTTCATCCATAGTAGCACTACATACTAACTTATTTTGTTTTCCACATCCAGCTAAAACCAATAAAACTAATAAAATTGAAAATAATTTTAAATATTTTTTCATAAATTCTCTCCTTCTAATTTAAAAAATTTCATTCAAAATAAACTTAACTAAATTATAACATAATAATCTATTTAAAAAAACCATAAAAATGGTTTTTAATATATTTCTTTGGTGGAGCTGAGGAGTAATGAACTCCTGTCCAAAATAAATTCCCATAGGACATCTACAAGTTTAGTTGGTTTTTAGTCTCAAATAATAACTTAGAGAGCCAACTTCTATTATTATTCAAAGTTTATTATAATTCTTTATATATCATAAACAAATATATAATATAGTTCACTTTATAACTCCCAATCATAATCTCGTGAACAAAAGACTAAGTGGAAGACTAGCTAATTACCCTAAATTAGGCAAAAGCTGGTTGAAAATTATATTCGTTTCCGATTATTTTATTTTTGCGTTTTAAGTACGCCTACTACTTGCATCCTACCAAAATTATATAATGTCGAATCAATGCAGCCCCATAACAGTTATAATTATATCATAAACAAGCTTAAAATACCAGTTTTATTGACAAATAATAATATATTTCTTAAAATATATTTCGTATGAATAAAAAAGTTATTAAGGGATTTTTAATTTTATTTGTTAATTTAATTACATCAATAAGATTAATTGGTGCTTTTACTTTGCCATTTATATACCACTATAAAGGATCTAGTGTCGTTGCAATATACATATTAGTGTTATTCTTAAGTGATGCAATAGATGGTTTTTTAGCACGATTATTTAAAGTATCAACATTTTTTGGAAGTTTAATAGATGCTAGTAGTGATAAAATATTAAATATGATTTCATTTGTTATTTTAGGACTAGAATATAATATAATGTTTGCTCCACTTATTATTGAAATATCAATTCTTTATACTTCTTATTCAACATATAGATATGGTGGTAATGTAAGTACATCAATCATTGGAAAAATTAAAACAATTATATTAGATATATTTGTAATAATTAGTTTCATATTAATTAGCTTAAATAAAATAAATAATAAAACAAAATTTATTTACTCACTTATAAATAATACAAGTTTAATTATAAATATTTTTGCTATAGTAATAGTATTATTATGTATATTTACATTATATGACTATATGATTAAAAATAAAAAAGCAAGAAGTAATCCTAAATGTATGGAAATAAAATATGAAGAAAAAAATAGAAAAAATATAAAAACTATTTTAAGTAATCTATTTGATACAGACTACTATAGGAAACATAAAACAGAATCTATTATGAAACAACTTTATTTGGAATAATTATTATTTTATGATAAAATATACTAGGAAGTGATAAGATGAATAAAATAAAAATACTTGGCATATTATTATTAGCTGTTGGTGGGGCTTTACTAATATATAGCCATTTTGAAAAAGTTAAAAATGAACAAATAATTATAAATAAATTTAACGAAGAATATCATATTGATGATGAAGAAAATGTATTTTCATATAAAAACATCGATGAAGTATTAGATTTATTTGAACAAAAAACTGGAATTGTATTTTTCTGTACTCCAAGTTCAAAATGGTGTCATAAATATGCATTTTATTTAAATCAAGCATTAAAAGAAAATAATTATACAGAAAGTAAAGTATATTATTTAGATATTTCAAAAGAAAGAAGTCTTGATTCTATTAAATATCAAAAATTACTTACACTATTAGATAGTTATTTATATAAAAATGATCAGAATACAAGTAAAATTAATATGCCTGATTTAACATTTATAAAAGATGGAGTAATAGTTGCACATGACAATGAAACTTCACTAATACCAAGTGACGTTAAAGATAATGAATACTGGAATAATAGTAAAATAAATGATTTTAAAAATAAAATTAAAAATTATTTAGAGGTGATAAGATAATGGAATATCAATATTTAATAATAATTGCAATTTTACTTATAATATCTTTAGTAGTACTTAAAATAAGAAAAAAAGATTTCTCAGTAGAAATCAACAAATTAATTCAATATTTAGGTGGTAAAGATAATATAATTGATTCACAAATTAATCTATCAAGATTAAAAGTAACACTTAAAGATATGTCACTTGTTAATAAAGATGGCATACAAAAATTAGGTGCCAAAGGTATAGTAGAAATTGATAATGAATTAAAAATAATTCTTGGACCTAATTCTAAACAATTAAAAAAATATATGTCTGATTTAAAATAAGAAGAAATTCTTATTTTTTTTAATAATAATATGGATATGTTGGATAAGAAGGATAAGATTGATAATAATACATTGGTCTTGGCCTATTAAAAGCACCTACTGCTACTCCACCAGTTAATGCTCCAAGTAAGAATGGACCAGCAAATGGAACAAACCTTGTATCATTTTTATATTTAAATTTATTATACATAAAAACACCTCTAATATAAATTATGAGGTGTTTTATATTATGATTGTGCTTTTAATCTATATAGATTTATTGATGGATGATTAAATAATCTTAATCCATATTTTTTTGTACCTAATCCACTTGAAATAAATATTTCAGTTATTCCTTTTTTGTAATAAGGATCATTATACTTATATGAATTCTTATCATTAAATAGTCCACCAACGATTGGTAAAACAACACTACCATTTAATGAATAACCTCCAAGTATCATATCAACTTCATATGTACTTTCATCAATATATTTAATAGAAATACCATCATTAACTAAAACAATAGTATACTTTCTATTTAAATCATCATAAAATTTAAATGATTTATTTAAATCAATATTATCTTTTAAAGATGAAGCAAGACCAACAATATAAATACTATCACTTGTTTTATAGAATACTTCTTCAAAACTATTATTTAATATTTTAAAATTAGAACTAGTCATAATATCTTCATAGCTATCAGTACTATAATCATTTTCACCATATATTGCATATGCACCAATATTAGCCTTTATTTTTGATAATTCACTTTTTAAGAATTCTATATCAGATTCTTTTAATTTAACGTTATATGACACTAAATTACCTGTAAAAACAACAATATCAGGTTTTAATATATTAATTTTTTCAACTAAAGTTTTAACATCATCATTATTAATAGTTGATTTATATAATAAATCAGAAAAATGAACTATTTTAACTCCACTATAGTTACTAGATAAGATATTACTCTCTACTCTATATTCTTTTACTATTAATCCCTTAGTACCAATGTATTTAGCATATAAAAATATAGAGACAATTGCTATAAATAAGAAAATAATAAAATTTAAAAATTTATGAGATTTTTTTTCTTCTTTATTTTCTTCTTTTTTTTCTTCCTTAATATTATTATCTTCCTCTTTTATTTCACTTTTTTTCATAGTAATCCACCCTTAAAAAGTGCTAGTAATAATAAAGCAGTAAATGTATTATGAATTGCATGAATAACCATTGAAGAACATACGGTTTTTGTATCTCTATCCATTAATGCAAATGATGCTCCTAAAGAACCATAAGGTAAAATATATATTAAATCTGTAAGTACAAAAGTACCACTTAGAAAATTTGTTGCAATATGAGCTAATCCAAATAATATACCAGAAATAATTACATATACCCATTTATTCTTAATAATAGGATCTAAACTCTTTCTAAATACTAACTCTTCACCTAATGGTGCAATAATAGAAATGCTTATCATAGATAAAAAAGTATTAGTATATAACATTTCTCTAACTTGTTCTTCATTTGCAGAAATATTTTTTAAAAATATACTTATTAATAAATTAAAGAAAACCATTCCCATAAAACCAAGTATATAAGTTTTAAAACTTTTCTTAAAATTTTCTTTAAACGAATCTATATATATTTTTACTTCTAATCTTAAATCTTTATAATATAACAATATCAAAAATATAATAAGAATTGTATGAGCTAAAATACTACAAACTAATTCATTTTTAATAAAAGTAAGAAATACTAATTGTAAAATACTAGAAAATAAAAATAATCCAAGAAAACTAAGTACACAATAAATAATATTTGTAAACATACTTCTATCTTTAGAATATTTAAATGTATTATTCATATTTATCACCATAATAATTATATAACATTATATTTTTTTATGAAAGAAAAAGTTAACTTACTTTACTAAGTTAACTTTAATATGTGTTTTCTTTCCTTTTGAAACTATCAAATCTTTTATTTCTTTTTTATCTATTACACGATTAGGATCAGTTTCTTTATTATTATTTAAACTTATTCCATTACCAATAATTAATCTTCTGGCTTCACTCTTAGATGGAGCTATTTTAACACTTACAAGAAGGTCCATTAAATTCATACCATCAGTGTATTCTATTAATTCTTCAGGCATTCCTTCCTCACTATATCCTTTTGAGAATACTTCTTCACTAGTTGTGCGTGCTTTATCTGCTTCTTCCTTACCATGTAAATCTTTAATAATTTCATATGCTAAAGTTTTTTGAGCTAAACGTTTTTCTGGTTCTTTCTTTAAACTATCTTCTAAAGATTCAATCTCTTCCTTAGAAAGGAATGTAAATACTTTTAGATATTCAATTACTTTTTTATCATCTGTATTTATTAAATATTGGTACATTTTATAAGGAGATGTTTTTTCTTTATCAAGCCATAAAGCGTTTCCTTCGCTCTTACCGAATTTATTTCCATTTTGATCTAATATTAATGGCATTGTAAAACCATATGCTTCTTTATCTAATTTTTTCTTTATTAATTCTATTCCAGTAGTAATATTACCCCATTGATCAGATCCTTCAACTTGCATAATACAATTTTCTCTTTGAAATAATTCTAAAAAATCATTTCCTTGAATTAATGTATAAGAAAATTCTGCATAAGTAATACCACTTTCAAGCCTTCTTCTTATGATATCTTTGTCAAGCATATAATTAACATTTATATATTTTCCTATATCTCTTAAAAAATCTAAATATGAATAATCTTTAGTCCAATCATAATTATCAACTAGTTTAGCTTTACCATCAAATATTTTATTAATTTGATTTCTTATTCCTTCAATATTATTTCTTACAGTTTCATAACTAATTATTTCTCTTTCAGCAGTTGGTCTTGGATCACCAATTAATCCAGTTGCCCCTCCACAAAGTAATATTGGTTTATGTCCATGTAATGCAAGTCTTTTAGCAGTTACAAGTGAACTATAATGTCCTAAATGTAATGAGTCCGCAGTTGGATCAGTTCCCCAATAAAAAGTGATTTTCTCATCATTTAATAATCTTTCAATTTCACTTTCATTACTAACATCTTTAACTAGACCACGCCATTTTAATTCATCATAAAATTTCATATTTAACTTTCCTTTCCTGTGGAACCAATTCCACCTTTTCTTTTATTTTTTATTTCTTTTTCATCATCTACAACTAAATATTTCATAAATATTCCTTGAGCAATTCTATCCCCAATATTTATTTCTAAATCTTTATCTCCATGATTTATTAATTTAACACTAAAATGTCCTTCATTTTCTGGATTATTATAAAAATCTGAATCTATTACACCAACACTATTTGCAAGAGATACATTGTATTTATAACCAAATGAACTTCTATCAAATATTAATAACGCTTCATCACTTTCCATTATTACTTTAAGTCCAGTTTTAAATACTTTAGATTCACCTGGTTTAATTATATCATGAGTCATACTTCTAATATCATATCCTGCACTATTAGATGTACTTCTAGTTGGTAAAACAATACTTTTATATAATTCTTTGTCATCAGATATATCTTTTTTGAATTGTTTATAACTAATACGTTCAAATTTTCTCATTTATCCTCCAAAATAAAAAGGTAATACCAAAGGACGATTAAATCGTGGTACCACCTTTATTTATAGAATTAATATCTACCTCATTAATTATATAGCATTACCTTTTAAACTCCAAAATATGTAATTTCTTTATGAAACACTATTAGTTTTCACCAACCACTAATTCTCTAATTAAAGTATTTCATAAATACTTTGTATTTCTTCATAGTTTATTATAAATTAACCTCTACTAAAATACTTTCCATCTCTTGTAGTTATAACTATTTCTTCTCCTTCACTAATAAATAGTGGTACTTTTAGTGTATAACCTGTTTCAATAGTAGCATCTTTTTGAGCAGAACTTGTTGTATTTCCTTTAACAGCATCTGGAGAACTTATAACTTTATAAGATACTTTCTCTGGTAAAGTAATACCAACAATTTCTCCTTCTATACTCATTGATTCAACTTCCATTCCTTCTTTTAAGAATTTTATTTGATCTTGAATTAATGAAGAAGGAAGTTCAAGTTGATCATATGTATTTAAATCCATAAATACATAATTATCTCCAGCAGCATAAAGATATGATAATTGACTCTTTCTTACATCTGCTTTTTCCATTTTAATTCCTGCATTAAAAGTAATTTCTAATGTTGTACCAGCTTTTAAATTTTTAAGCTTAGTCTTAACAAAAGCACTACCTTTTCCAGGTTTAACATGTTGAAATTCAACTACTTGATATATAACCCCCTCATACTTAATAGTCATTCCATTTTTTATATCATTAATATTAAACATGAGTTATTACGCCTTTCTTTCTTTGTGAAGAGTTGTTTTATTACATCTAGGACAGAATTTATTTATTTCTAGTTTTCCATCTGAATTCTTTTTATTTTTACTTGTTAAATAATTAATATTTTTGCAAACTGAACATTGTAATGCAACGCCTTCTCTATTTTCTTTCTTTGCCATTTTAGTTTCCTCCTCTTTGCACATTAAGATTATAGCAAACAAAATGAAAGTTTACAAGTAAAACTTTCATTTTATTTAAGCATATTATTCTAATTTTAAACTCTTAACAGGAACTCCTGGTTCAAAATAACCAACCATTTCAGTTTCTTCATTATATGTCATTTTTGCTTCAACTGTTTCGTTATTAACGAAAACATGAATAATATTAGAAGTTGTTCCATATCCAGCTTGATCTATTGAAAATGTATTAACATAGCTATATCCTTCTGGTACTTCTGGAATATTAACTATAATATTACCCCAACCATTTTCCCTATTAAATCTGTAACTATTTTCTTTATTTAGATTTTTCATATTAACATTGTAATAAATTATATGTTCTCCTGGTAAAAATACTTTTGATTCATTACTTATTATTTCTGTATAGCTATCTTTTTCTTTTACATATACCTTTTCACCAATTGTAACAACTTCTTTCTCTTTACTACATCCTGTTAATAAAACAAATGAAGTAAGTGCAAATAATAATGCTCTATTTGTAGTTTTTTTCATATATATCCCCTCCTTTTTAATACAAAAAAAACTTTTATATTTTATAAAAGTCTTGTTCTTTACATATAATCCAGGTTATTAACCGTGATATTGGATTATAACATCTTTTGATGGAACTACTCCCTCTTAACGATATTAATTATACCACATTTAGTAAAAAAAATCAATATCAACAAATATAATAATATGATATAATATGTTTGATTTGGAGGGAAAAATGGATAAAAAAGTAGTATTAATAACTGGTTCTAGTATTGGGCTTGGTGCCTCAATAGCAGAAAAATTTGCTAGTAACAATTATAATGTTGTAATAAACTATCTTACTCATGAAAAAGAAGCATTAAAATTAAAAAATAATTTAGAAGAAAAGTATAATATAGAATGTTTATGTATTGAAGCAGATATTTCAAAAGATGAAGATATTAAATATATGCATAAAATGGTAATGAATACATTTCATAAAGTAGATGTGCTAATTAATAATGCTAGTGTATCTTATGATAGTGAATTTGATAGTAAAATTAAAGATATTTTTATGAAAATACTTGAAATAAATGTATATGGTACATTTAATGTTACTAAAATATTTGGTACTGATATGTTAAAAAGAAAAGCAGGAAGAATAATAAATATAGCATCTACGAATGGAATTGATACTTATTATGAATATGGGCTTGATTATGATGCATCTAAAGCAGCAGTAATAAATTTAACACATAATTTAGCAAATCACTATGCCCCTTATATAAATGTGAACTGTGTTTGCCCTGGATGGATAGATACACCAATGAATAAGAATATGGATGAAGAATTTAAAAAACAGGAAGAAGCAAAAATACTAATTGGAAGATTTGCAAAAAGTGAAGAAATAGCATCTTTAGTATATTTTTTATCTACAGATGAAGCATCATATATAAATGATAGTATTATTAGAATAGATGGTGGACGAAAATGTTAGATGAAAGCTTTATTATTGAATGTGAAAATGAATTAAAAGATAAATTTAATGAATTAGATAATATTTGCAGATTAAATAGTAAAAAAGTATTAGATGCATTCCATAAATATAAAGTAAGTGAATCAGATTTAAATGGAACAACAGGATATGGATATAATGATGAAGGAAGAAGTAAAATTGAAAAAATATTTGCATATATTTTTGATGCAGAAAGTGCTTTAGTTAGAAGTCAATTTATATCAGGTAGTCATGCTATTACAGTTAGCTTATTTGCTCTATTAAGACCAAATGATAAATTACTTACAATAACTGGTTTACCATATGATACATTACATGAAGTAATTGGTATTAAAGATAATAATAGTTCACTAAAAAGCTATGGAATAAAATATGATTATATTGATTTAAAAGATAATGATTTTGATTATGAAAAAATAAAAAGTGAATTAAAAAAAGATGTGAAAGTAATACATATACAAAGATCAAGAGGATACTCTTTAAGAGAATCTATTTCAATTAGTAAATTAGCGCGTGTTATCAAATTTATAAAAAATATCAATAAAGATATTATTATATTTGTTGATAATTGTTATTGTGAATTAGTAGAAAACATTTCTCCTATTAGCGTTGGAGCAGATATTTGTGCTGGATCATTAATTAAAAATATGGGAGCTGGTATTGCTTTAAATGGTGGTTATATTGTTGGAAAAGAAAAACTAATTAATCTTTGTGCCCAAAGACTTACTCTTCCAGGAGAAGGAAGTGAAGTTGGACCATCAAATGATGCTAATAGAAGATTTCTTCAAGGATTATTTTTATCTCCTAGTGCTGTAAACTCAGCTCTTAAAACCTCACTACTTGCTAGTTTAGCATTTGAAAAATTAGGATATAAAGTATCTCCAAGATACATAGATGAAAGATGTGATATTGTAGAATTAATATATTTAAAGAATAAAGAAGAAATGATCAAATTTTCAGAAGCAATACAATCATCTGGTCCAATTGATTCACATGTTAAACCAGTACCAGAGAAAATGCCAGGTTATGATGATGAAATAATAATGGCAAGTTCCTCTTTTGTACAAGGATCAACTATTGAATTATCATGCGATGGACCAATAAGAAAACCATATGTAATATTCTTGCAAGGAAGCTTAACTTATGAATATGGAAGAATTGCTATTTTAAATACAATTAATAAATTAAAAGAATAATAATATAAACCTCCTAGTATAATTATTAGGAGGTTATTTTTTATGAAAATAGACTTAATTAAAAACTATATTAATAAATTAACTAAAGAAGATATAACAAATTACCTAAATAAAGAAAAAATAGATGCTACAAAAGAAGAGATTGAATTAATATATAATTCAATAAAAAAAGATTTTGATTATGTAATTCATAATGATTTTTATGCATATTTAGAAAAATTTAAAAATAAACTAAATGACAAACTATTTAATAAAATAAAAGAAAAATACGATGAATATAAAAAGTTTATTGAATAAAATCAATAAACTTTTTGTTTCTAAAATTTTCAATTTCTTGTTTATAAGGAGGATATTCTTCACTTGTATTTCGATTTACCCACGGAGTTTCAAGTATCATTGGAATACCTTCTAATCTTTTATTATAAACAACATTACATAACGCATCAAATCCTATTGTTCCATATCCAATATTTTGATGTCTATCCTTATGTGAAGATATAGGATTCATACTATCATTAATATGAACACATTTAATCTTATTTATTCCAATTATTTTATCAAATTCATCTAAATAATCATCTAATTTATTTATATCTATTCCTGAATCATTTAAATGACATGTATCAATACAAACAGCAATTTTATCTTTATATTTAACACCATCTATAATAGTTTTAATTTCATTAATGTTAACTCCAAGTTCATTTCCCTTTCCAGCCATTGTTTCAAGAAGAATAGTAACATTATTATCATTATCTAATACTTTGTTTAAACCATCAATAATATTTTTAATACCATCTTCTCTACTTACATTAACAGCACTTCCAGGATGCAAGACCATCTTATTAAATCCAAGATTATTTATTCTATTTAATTCTTCTTTTAAAAAATCAATATAAAAATTAAATTTATCTTCCTGATTCCTATTAGCAAGATTAACAATATAAGGAGCATGGACAATAACATTATCATTATTAATATTATTTTCAGCCATTAATTTATATCCTTCATAAGTTTTTTCTTCATTAATTTTGCTTCTAATTGTACTTTGTGCAGGTCCAGTATAAAACATAAAAGTATTAGCATTATAACTTAATGCTTCTTCAACACTGCCAAGAAGTCCATCTTTATTATTAAAACCAACATGACTACCAAGAATTAACATATAATCACCTAAAAAGATTATATAATATTTTAAAAAATTAGACAAATAAAAACTGTATAATTATTATACAGTTAATATTACAAATTAGTTAGATCCTTGAATTTCGAAAACAACCTTAGCTGTATCACTAGTACAAGAAATATCAGCTTTATTGAAGTTTCCATCAGCTAACTTAGTAACTGTTCCACCATTAGTACCACCAATGTTTTCAATTTTTAAAGGAGCAGTGCTACTACCATTGAAATCATACATATAAGTACCATCTGTAGCAACATAATCAATTACATTTCCTGCTTTATCAACAGTAATACCATATGATAATTGAGTTCTACCACTTAATTGTAGTTCCTTAGTAACACAAGATAATGTAGGACTATATCTTCCATATGAGATTTGTTGTGTTTCAACCATTGAATCTGTCATCCATTGTTCTTGAGCAGTCTTGAATATTTCTTTAAGTTCATTCTTAAATGAATTTTCTTTTGCTTCATTAAACAAACTCATAACATTTGGTAATGCTATAATAACCAAAATTGCTAGTATTGCAATAACTGCTAATAATTCTACTAATGTAAATCCTTTCTTCTTCATTACTTATTTTCACTCTTCCTTTCTTTCGGTTCTACCTTATAATAAAATTATATCATTCTCGTTTTTTTTATGTCAATTGTAATTAACACTTTTATGTTAAGTTTACACAAAAAAATATTTCAAAAATGAAATATTTTTATTTTTTTTATTAATTAGTTCCAGTGATTGAAAAAGTGTCACTAGCACAAGTGATTTGCGCACCTGTATAACTATAATCAGCAAGTCTTACAATTGCATTTCCAGTATTTGCTGCTGCTACATTAGCAGTTCCAATATTTTCAATCTTTAATGCATCAGCAACAGTTGCTGCACTAAATTGATACATGAATGTTCCATCTGAAGCAACAAATTGCATTACATTTCCAGATTTATCAATAGTAATACCATAATCTAATTGAGTTCTACCACTTAGTTTTAATGTGCTATTATTATTAGAACCATCACATTTTAAAGAAGTATTCCTTGAATAAAACATTTTTTTAGTATCAATCATAGAATCCATCATCCATTGATTTTGTGCTGTTTTATAAATTTCCTTTAATTCATTAGCAAATGAATTCTTCTTAGCCTCATTAAACAAACTCATAACATTTGGTAATGCTATAATTACTAAAATTGCTAGTATTGCAATAACTGCTAATAATTCTACTAATGTAAATCCTTTCTTCTTCATTCTTTGTTTTCACTCTTCCTTTCTTTTGGTCTCTACCTTATAGATAAATTATATCATTTTGTTTTTTTTAATGTCAATTATATTTTCAATAATACTGTAAAGTTCACGAATTAAGAATTTTTGCAATTATATCAGCACTATCAACAATATTATCAATTTTATCTATTGTACGAAGTTTATATTTTTCTTTCATTTTTTTGATAAAAATTTCTAAGTTTTCTGGATCTCTATTTAATTTTTTATACCAGTTTGAGTTTTGCCTTAAAAATTCTAAGTATTTTCTATCCTCTTTTAATTTATTTAATACTTCAATTTTCACTTTCATCACCATATAACTTATCAATTTTTTCCTCCTTTGCATTAACTATTGTTTCTTTTTCTTCTTTCTTAGTAAATTCACTTACTAAATCAACTACCTTTTGTACTTGAGTTATATTTTCTTCTAAAGAATCCAAATTTATGTTTTTAAGTTGATTTATAATTCCTTTTAAATCTATTGAATTATGTATAGTTCTACTCTCTTCATACTTCTTCCATATATCATTATTTTCACCATATAAGTCATATATCTCAAATAGTTTTTGCCAAGTAGTTTTATTATTTTCAACATATTCAACTAGTTCTGGTTTAGTTAAAACAAAGTTTTTAAAATCTTCTTTCTTTGACATATTTAATTATATTAAAAAAGATATGTAATATTACATATCATTTCTTTATTTCAAAATAATTACCACTATCTAGGTATAAAATACCATGTTTATTACTAAGAGTTTTTACTATATCAATATATTTATTTAATAGTTCTATTTTAGATATAGTAATATATACTTCATTACCATCATTCATATATAATAAAAATCTTTTATCATCATAACTATTTTTGTTATATTCTATTTCGCTTATCATGTTTATTATATTTTCATCAATTTGACTGAATTCTTTTATAAAAGAAGCTTCTATATTTTCAGGAACATAATTAATTAATGTAGGAATTCCAATAACATTATTTAGTTTATATGCATGACCGGTAGATGTCATATATTCATTTTCACTTCTAATATAATATAATATTTTTTTCTCAGTAACCTCAATTTGTAAAACAAATCCAAATTTTTTAGTTATTTTTACATCTTTAATCAATTCTAAAGATTTAATTTTATTTTCTAATTTTTTCTTATTTAAAGTTAAAAACTTAGGATAATTTTCTATACCGCATTTTTCAATTATAACTTCATCACTATAATAATTATTATTTAATATAATTATATTTCTAACTCTAGCATTAATTAAAAATCTAACTATAAGTATAATTATTATAATAAATATAATAAATAACAAAAATTTTAAAAAATTAAATTTCTTTTTTACCCTTTTCTTCATTATTTTCCTTTATTACTTTTTTTACTTCATCCACTATTATCGTACTTGAACTGATATCTTTAATTTTATTTATATTCTCTTTTACTTCTTTTTCAGTTTTTGGATCAAACATATAATCTATAGCTTCAATTAAAGTGTCTTTATTTAAATCTTTTTCTTCTATTAAATAACTTATCTTTTTATCAACTAAATCAAGAGCATTATAATATTGATGATTGTTAGCTACATATGGACTAGGAATCAAAATTGATGGAGTCTTTGTAGCCATGATTTCTGCTATAGTTGATGCTCCTGCTCTTGATATGATCAAGTCAGCACTTTTCATTAAACTTGGTAAATTATCAAAGAAAGGAACTATTCTAGTACTTTTTGGTACTATTAAATTATTACTCAAATCATTATAACTTGTTTTTCCAGTAATAAATAAAATCTCAGCATCGTTTCTTTCATATGTTCTTAAAAAATCTAATAATTTTTCATTTACAGAAGTACTACCAAGAGAACCCATAACTATTATTATGAGCTTTTTATTTTTTGAAAAACCTAAATCCATTTTATTATATTTTTTTGACTCAATAGCTCTTTGACTTACTGGATTTCCAGTATAAACAATGTTTTTACATTTTAATTTTCTTGTTCCATCTTTAAATGAAACAAAAACTTCATCAGCTTTTTTTGATAAAAATATATTTGTTTTACCAGGAAGCATATTCTGTTCATGTAAAAATACTTTTATACCCTTTTTTTTAGCTGCCATACACACTGGTAATGTAACATATCCTCCAAAAGCAATTACCGCATCTGGTTTAAACTCATCCATTATTTCTAAACATCTCTTATATGATTTTCTTATACATTTTAAGTTTTTTACATTCCTAATCATATTTGTTTTTGATAAACCATATATTTCTATTCCTTCATATGGTATACCCATACTTGGAATTAAATCATTTTCCATTCTATTTTTTGTACCAATGTATAAGTATTTATTATTTTTATCCTTCTTAATTTCATCTAAAACAGATAATGCAGGATAAATATGTCCACCAGTTCCACCAGCAGTTAAAATAAAATTCATAATTATTCTCCATTCATTTTATTATGTCATTTGCCTTCTTGCATTACATATTATAAAGCATTATTCACTTTTTTTCATCAATTTTATTATATTTTTACTTAAAATACTGTTTGCTTCTTCTAAACTTAAACCCTCTACACTAATTGGTTTTCCAATATTGCATGTTAAATTTCCTTTTTTACCAGTATACTCTCCACTAACACCAAATGGTATTATTTTAGCACCTGTTTTACTCGCAAATGATACTGCTCCATATTTTAATGGTATTAATAAAGATTCATCATATTCACTATCTTTTATTTTTTTCTTTTTAACTAATTCTTGTAAACTACTATCTGGATCTAATACGTATTTTTTTAATTCTTTATTTGTTATTACTTTTTTATCCTTTAGTTTAATTAAGTATTCTACTTGAGTATATTTAAGACATTTTGGCTTAATTAATTCTACTAATTCTTCTTTAGTATATTCATCTTTTACAATCTCATATAATTCATTTAGCTTATCTTCTTTACAAGTTACTTCATTTCTAGTTCCTTCTGGAAATAAACCAATACTACCACCATTTTGTAAAACACTTAATGCTTTACCCTTAGCTTCTTCATCGTGAATACTTCTATCTACTTTGATACAACCTACCATCTTGAAAAACCAAGCATGTTTTCCTTCAAAATATTCTTCTTTTGCTAGATAATGAACTACTCTTTTAGTTACAATTAAAATATTACATTGATCCATTACATGTTTATGATTACCACAAAAAATAACAGGGCCCTCACTTGGAATGTTTTCTATTCCATTAATTTTTGGATGATATTTAAGAATGTATAATGGTTTTAAAATGGGTTTTAATAATTTATAAGGTAAATCACTCATTTAATTTACTTCCTTCCTTTATAAGATTTTTAACTTTATTCATAAGAATTTCATTTTCGATTTCTAAACTCTTAGTAACTTTATACGGTTTCCCATATATTAATTTTATATTTCTTTTAAATATATTATAACTACCAGTTATTGAAAAAGGAACTATATAAGCACCAGTTTTCTTTGCAAAAGAGACAGCTCCATATTTAAAAGGTAATATTATTTTATCTGTTTTATTCACTGTACCTTCTGGAAATATTCCAATAACATCTCCATTTTTTAATACTTTAATTGCTTCACTTTTAGCTTCTTCATCATGTATACTTCTATCTACACTAATACAAGCCATACTTTTAAAAAAAGCATTCTTAAATTTTGTATTAAACAATTCTTTTTTAGCCATCATATGAACTATTCTTTTAGGACCACCAAGCATTAAAAGAGCATCAGTATTACCAGTATGATTACCAGCAAGTATAACAGGCCCATCACTTGGAATATTATCTAAATTAATATACTTAGTACCATGTATTAACATAAAAAAAGGTTTTACAATAAATTTTAGTGTTTTATAAACAATATAATCCATATTGCACCTCTATTTAATTATATCATAAATCCTTCTTTAGATTAATAACAACAATTTCAGCTGGATTAAAAACTCTAAAAGGAATTCTTTTAGAAAATCCTAATCCACGAGAAACAATCATTTTTGTATTGTCTTTATTATATTCACCACTATCATATTTTGGAAAAAAAGTAATATCAGGAGATAAAACCCCTTTTAGAAAAGGTATTCTAACTATTCCTCCATGGATATGTCCAGATAAAACTAGATTTGCTTTATAATGAACGTAAGAAGTAAATTCAAGAGGATTATGAGCAAGTAATATATTATATTTTTTTTCATCAATGTTTCCTAGTTTTGAAGTAATATACTCTTTATTTAAAGTTTTTTTTCCAAAAAAAGTATATGTTTCAATATCATTATCTAGTCCATATAAAACAATATTTTCAGTTAAGCTTTCACTACTATTATTTAATAATTTTATTTTAGTATTATTACTAACTAAATTGATGAATGATTTCTTACATACTTCATCAAGTCTATCTTCATGATTTCCAAATGTATAATAACATTTATATTTTTCTAATAAATTACACAAGCTAAAAAAATGATCGTATTCATTATTCCCATCATTTATCATATCTCCACCTAATAAAATAATATCAGGATTGATACTATTAATTATATCTATTATTTTATTATATAGTTTTCTATTATGTAAATCACTTAAAAAAACTATAGATATATCTTTATCTATCTTCTTATCTTTAATAATATATTTAGATACATCTATTTTTATATGACTATATATTATAGATATAACTATAACTATTAATATAACTAAAATTATATATATATACATTTTTTCCATAAAAATAATTTTAACATATAATTACAAATAAAAAAAGAAGTAAATACTTCTTAATTTAATCTTTCTTTAATCAATGTATTAACATCTTTCATATCAGCTTTACCTGTAACAAGAGGTTTTAATTCTTTCATAATAGCACCCATATCTTTCATAGATGTAGGTTTAACATGATCAAATACTTCATCAATAATCTTATTTAACTCTTCACTAGATAATTGTTCTGGTAAGAATTCACTTAATACTTCTATTTCTTTATTTGCTGAATCAATTAAATCTTGTCTATTTCCTTTTTCAAATTCAACAATACTTTCTTTTAGAGTTTTAACTTGTTTACTAACTACTTCTATAACAGTTTCATCAGTAGTTTCATGTCTTTCCATTTTATTATCAATAAGATATTTATCAATCGCAGATTTTAATAATCTCAAAGTACTAACTTTTTCTTTATTACCTGCTTTCATTGATTCAATCATATCTTTTGATATTTTTTCATATAACATAAGTTTCACTCCTTATTTATTAATAATTTTTTTGTCTATTATGTTTTTTAGCATTTCTAATAGCTTCTTTTTTAGCTTCCCTTCTTAAAATGCCTGGTTTTGAGTATTCTCTTCTCTTCTTCATTTCAGTAGGGATTCCGCTTCTTTGAACTTTCATCTTAAAACGTTTTAATGCACCCTCAACATTTCCGTCTTTAACATCTACGTGTGTCATTTTTCTTCCCTCCCTTCATGACTATTAATGATTATAGTATAATTTTTGTCTAATTTCAAGTAAAATTGTCGCAAAATAATAAATAAAATGCTATTTTTTGATATACTATTTAACAAGGAGATGAAATATATATGAACAATAGGAACAAAATGATAATTATTATTCTTGTTCTACTAATAGTTATAGCTTCACTAATAGCTTATAAGAAAATAATAAAAGAGGACAATGTAGTTGATATTCAAACATCAGTTAATGATAATTTGGGCTTTGATTACAAAGTAATAAGAGAAACAAACAATTTAGTTAAAAATGAGAATTATTTAATTAGTCCTTTATCTATGGGATTTGCACTAAAACTTTTAGATGAAGGAGCTGATAGTAAAACTAAAGAAGAGATTGATAAATTATTAAATAATTATAAGTTACCTAACATAATGAATGTAAAAGACAGAATTGGAATTGCTAATCTATTATTTATTAAAAATCAGTACAAAAATGATATAAGTAACGAATACATTAATGCATTAAAAGAAAAGTATTCATCTGATCTAATATTTGATGAATTTACTACTCCAGATAAAGCAAATGAATGGATTAGTGATAAAACATATGGAATGATTAAAAATGCTATTGATAGTTTAAGTGAAGATTTTGTATTAGGAGTTGCTAATACAATAGCTATTGATGTAGAATGGAAAAACAAATTTGAATGTCAAAATACAAATAGTAAAGAATTTACAAAGGTTGATAATACTAAAATGCAAGTTGCTATGATGCATGGTGAAAATGATGTATATTACATAGAAAATGAAAATGCAAAAGGTATTATAAAAGATTATGCAATATATGATACTAAAACTAACTCAAAAGTATTTAATGAAAATGAAAATACTGTGGCTCTAGAATATATAGCAATATTACCAAATAAAGATGTAAGTGAATATTTAAAAACATTTGATGATAAAGAATTAAATAATTTACTTAAAACTCAAAAAAGAAGTGATTCTAATACAGATATTTATTATTCTTTACCAAAATATACTTATGATTATACATATGATGATTTTCAAAAAATGTTAAATAATTTAGGAATGAATGAGGCATTTAATAGAGACAATGCGAATTTCAAAAAAATGCTTAATAGTAATTCATTATTACAATTATTTGTAAGTAAATCTATTCATAAAACTCATATTGAACTTTCTGAAAATGGAACTAAAGCAGCAGCTGTTACAGCATTCTTAATAGAAAAAAATAGTGCATTCATTGGAGAAAAAAATACAATTAGAATTGAATTTAACAAACCATTTATTTACATAATTAAAGAAAAGAATTCAGATAATATATGGTTCTTTGGAACAGTATATGAACCAATTAAATGGGAAGATAATAAAGATTCTTGTAAAAATTAAGATATTAAAAAGCCTTATCAATTGATAAGGCTTTTTTATTAGATTTAAATTATTTAATTTGACTCATTACTTCTTCAGCAAAGTTATCATTTCTCTTTTCCATACCTTCGCCTACTTCATATCTTACAAGTTTAACAAGTTTAGATTTATTATTTTCTAAATATCCTTTAACAGTAACATTAGAATCTTTAATAAATGCTTGTTCTTCTAAAACTGTTTCTTCATAGAATTTTCTAATTCTACCTTCTACAATTTTATCAGCAAATTCTGGTTTCTTTCCTTCATTAATAACTTGTTCTCTAATTACTGATTTTTCATGTTCTAAGTCACTCTCTGGAACACTTTCAATTGTTGTATAAAGTGGTCTCATAGCTGCTGCTTGCATTGCTACATCTTTTGCAACAACTTCATCACTACCAAGAACTACTGTTAAAGAAGCAATTTTACCACCCATATGTAAGTAAGTACCGAATACTTCACTTTTTGATTTAGTAACTTTTTCAAATCTTCTTAGACTAATTTTTTCACCGATTTTAGCTGTAGCATTAACTATTAAATCATTAACAGTTTCTTTACCAACTTTAAGTGCTAAAGCACCCTCTAAATCATTTGCTTTACCTTTTAAAATAGCATTTCCTATTTTATCAAGTAATTCTTTAAATTCAGCGTTTTTAGCAACAAAATCAGTCTCAGAGTTTAATTCTAAAACAACTGCATCATTACCTTTTAAATAGATATTGGCAAGACCTTCAGCAGCAATTCTTTCTGCTTTCTTTGCTGCTTTAGAGATTCCCTTTTCTCTTAAATAATCGATTGCTTTATCCATATCTGCATTGCTTTCAACAAGAGCTTTCTTGCAATCCATCATTCCAGCACCAGTTTTCTCTCTTAAGTCTTTAACCATACTAGCCGTAATATTCATGGTCTACCTCCTAATTTAATGATGAAATTAATTCATCTTTTTTCATAGTTGAATATCCAGATATTCCTTTTTCTTTAGCAAGTTTTTTTAGTTCAGCAACTGTCATTTTACTATAATCAACAGCTTCTTCTTTTTCTTTTTTAACTTCTTCGATTTGTTCTTCACTAAAATCATCTAATTCAACTACTTTAGTTTCAACTTTAATCTCTTTTGCTGCTTTTGCAGTAGTTTCATCTTCAGTTACATAATCAACTATAGGAAGTCCATTACTTTCACAAACAGCATTAGCTAAAACTCCTAAAACAACTTTAACACTTCTAACAGCATCATCATTTGATGGAATTGGATAGTCTACATCATCTGGATCGCAGTTTGTATCAACAATTCCAAATACTGGAATATGTAGTCTTCTAGCTTCTTTAATAGCATTAATTTCTACTCTTGGATCAACTATAATAACTGCTTTTGGTAATTTATCCATTTCTCTTATACCACAAAGTAATGTATTTAATCTGTTATATTCCTTTTGTAACTTAGCTACTTCTTTCTTAGGAAGTAATTCAAATTTTCCAGATTTTTCCATTTCTTCGATTTCAGATAGTTTTTTAATTCTTTCTCTAATTGTTCTAAAATTAGTTAAAGTACCTCCTAACCATCTTTCTGTTACATAAAAACTATTACATCTTGTTGCTTCTTCTTGACAAGCTTCTTTAGCTTGTTTTTTAGTACCAACAAATAGAACCTTACCACCATTTTCACATGCTTTAAGAAGTTCAGCGTAAGCTTCTTCAATTTTTTCAACAGTTTTTTGTAAATCGATAATATGAATATCATCTCTTGTAGTAAAGATAAATTCCTTCATTTTAGGATTCCATCTTTTTGCTTGATGTCCAAAATGAACACCTGCTTCTAATAAATAACTTTTTGCAATAACTGCCATAATTCTCTCTCCTTTCGTTTTTTTCTTCTGCATACCTTTAAATTAATATCCACTATATAAATAGCACTAGAATATTAAATCAATATGCATGTCTTTTTTCTTAAAGCCAACTTATTTTAACACATTTTTTTATAAAAAAAAAGAGAAATTTATTATTAAATACAAGAAGTATCAAAATCTAATATATTTCCCAAAAACATAAGTATTGATCTAAATAAAAATATAACAATTAATATTATTGCTAATGATACAAGTGTTTTAGATGCTTTTTTAAGTGCATCTGCATCTTTTGCTAATACTGGAGGTATTAATACCATCATACCTTTTACTATTGCTATTATTGCACCTACTATTTGAATAATAGTTATTCCTGCTTTTACAATTGCTGCTAAATCGTGGCCCAATATTTCTTCACATGAACTCAATTCACCACTTGGAATAGTTGGAACTTCAATACCTTCTGCTCTTATAGTACAGAATAAGAATAATAATAAAACAAAAATAATTACTTTAAAATACTTTTTTTTCATTAAATTCCTCCTAATAAAAAAGCATGTATATATTAACATGCTTTGTATTTAATTTCAACTATAATATACATGATGTATCAAAATCAAGAATACTTCCTAAGAATCTTAATAATGGTCTAAATAAGAAGATTACAACTAATATTATAGCCATTGTAACAAGAGTTTTAGATGCTTTTTTAAGTGCATCTGCATCTTTTGCTAATACTGGAGGTATTAATACCATCATACCTTTTACAACTGCAATAATTGCTCCTACGATTTGAAGTATTGTAATACTTGCTTTTACAACAGCAGTTAAATCAGATCCCAATATTTTATCGCACTCAGATATTTCTCCTCCACCTTCTCCAGGCATTTCTGGTACTTCAATGTCAAGTGGTTGAGTTGCATAAGTTGAATATAAACTGTGTCTAATTTGCTCACTTTCTTGTTGTTCATGCTCAACATGTTCTTGTTGATCTTGAGATACTCCTTCACCTAATTCTGTAACAGCTTCATCTTTTTGTTTTTGTGAATCAATTAAACATTGAGATTTTGTAGATCCAAGTTTACAAGTACTAGATTCATAAACACCTTTTAAACAATTAAAGCAAGCATCATATTCTGTTCCAGTTTTACCAGAACATCCATTTGGACAATTCTGTTTTTTAATTTCATTATTTATACAATTTGTTTCAGTTTCAGTTAAATTACAATTTCCAAATTGACAAGAAGTTAATCTCTTATTTACTGCTTCTTTTAGTTTTGTAGTAAATATTTCTGCATTTTCCTTTAAGTAAGTAATTCTATATAGTTTTTCGATTTCAGGTCCACATTTATCTGCCAAACCATTTAATTTTTCTTTATATGCAGCCAAATCTTTAAAATCTGGTGGACACTTTGTTTGATTATCATCATTTAGAATTGTTATTGTGTCATCATAACACTTAATTGCTTGTTCAAATCCTTCTTTATCTTGAACAGTACATCCAGCTGAAGTCTCATATTTTTCACTATTCCAAAAAAATATTCTAAATTGAGCTTTATCTAATTTCAAATCATTTTCATTATCAGCAAATACATAAGTATTCCTTTTAGCAGTCCAAAAAGTAGTATTTCCAGTTAAACCAAACATAACAGGACAATTACCATTATTTTTAGCCACCCATTTATATGTTGCTGAATCTCCTCCAATTGCATTCTTTCCGTCATAACCAGCAATATTATTTGGAGGTACTATATCATAATATGCTTTTGATTCTTTACAATCTTTTGCTGGTGATAAAATTTTAAAAATATAATATGTTCCTTTAGAAAATCTTTTGTTTTCTGAAGTAGTATTTCCTGCATATTCAACTTTATAACAACCAGCAAAAGCTGCTTTTCCATTTTTATCTACAGCTTGATATCCTCTTGTTAACGTTCCTTCTAATGTTATACAATTAGTTCCATAACAAGCTTTAGTTTTTGCACGAGTGTATAATGTATTATTCTTATCATACTGACAACCTCCTACAGCATCTACACCCTGAGAACAATATCTTTCAACATTAATACATGCGTTTTTAGCAGCGCTACTTTTAAAATTTGAACAATCTTGTTCAGATGCATCTACACTTAATGTATAAGCAAAAAAAGAAAACATAATCAATAAAATATAAAAAATAATCAAATTCTTTTTCATATAAACTCCTCTACTATCTACGATAATATAATAACATATTCTGCTATTAATTGAAAGATACTTTACAACAAAAATATCATTAATTGGAAAAATATATATAAATA
Source organism: uncultured Mycoplasmatota bacterium (assembly GCA_946413985.1). Lineage (GTDB taxonomy): Bacteria > Bacillota_I > Bacilli_A > RF39 > UBA660 > CAG-1000. The sequence goes on along the minus strand of CAMKMS010000002.1, from coordinate 101,434 downwards.
TAGTATAATATTATTGGTGAAGAAATGAAAAACAAATCATTCTCAAATAGAGGTATGTTTTTAGAAAATATAATAAACGAATCAAATACTTATTATAATGGTATTGAAAAGTGTCTTATATTTAAAAAACCTACTCCAGTTAAAGTATTAAATGTTACTTATCCAAATAATAATTCTCATTTAATCGACAAAGCTGTATATTCTAGTATTTCTACATTAGATTATAATGGAATATATAGAGAAAAATATATTGAATTTGATGCAAAAGAATGTCACTCAAAAACATCTTTTCCTCTTTCAAATATCAAAAATCACCAACTTTTACACATAAAAAGTGTTATAAAACAAAAAGGAATTGTTTTTTTAATAATATATATGAATAATGAATTTTATTTACTTAAAGGAAATGATATAATTGAATATATAAATAATAGCGATAAAAAATCAATAGGATTTGAATATATAAAGGAAAAAGGATATAAGATTAAAGAAAGCTACTTACCAAGACTTAAATACTTAGATACTGTAGATGAAGCTTATTTTAAGGAGACTGTATGAAAAAAATAAATTTTAAAAAGGTTAAAAAAGAATCTGAAAAGAAAAAAAATGATTTAGTAATAAATACTAATACCAAAAAAGTAAAAAAACGCAGAAGAAGAAGATTTAGATTTTTTTACTGGTTACTTGTATTAATTGTATTATTTGCAATTGCTCTATTTATTGGAGGCGTAGGTTTTTGCTACTATATTGTTAAAAGTGCACCTGAATATAATATAGAAAAAATGTTTGAAAAAGAACCATCAAGATTATTTGATTCAAAAGGAAAACTATTTGCGACACTTGGAACAGAACAAAGAGAAAAAATAACATATGATGAATTACCTCAAGTTTTAATAGATGCAATTATAGCAACAGAAGATTCAAGATTTTTTCAGCATAATGGATTTGATGCTCCAAGATTTATAAAAGCTTCTATTAGCCAAGTAATGGGTCGTGGTGGTGGTGGTGCTTCTACTCTAACAATGCAACTATCTAAATTAGCATTCACTTCTACAGAGGCATCTGGAATTGAAGGAATTGTAAGAAAATTTAGAGATATCTATATGTCAGTATTCAAAATGGAAAAAAATCTTACAAAAGAAGAAATATTTGAATATTATATTAATAACCCTTGTTTAGGTGGAAATATATATGGTGTTAGTGCTGCTAGTAAATATTACTTTAATAAAAAAGTTGGAGATTTAAATTTAGTTGAAGCAGCTCAACTTGCCGGAATGTTCCAATCTCCAAATGGATATAATCCTTATGTTTATCCTGACGATGCAAATGAAAGAAAAAACACTGTATTATATCTTATGAAAAGACACGGTTATATAACTGATGAACAATATCAGGCAGGAATTGCTGTACATATTAAAGATTTCTTAGATGTGGGTTCTGAATCATCTAACCAATATCAAGGATTTATTGATACAGTTGTACAAGAAATAATAGATGATACAGATAATAATCCATATGAAGTACCAATGGATATATATACAACAATGGTCACAAAGAAACAAAATGCCATTAATAAATTTTATAAAACACATGACTTTAAAGATAAAAAAGTTGAAGTTGGTGTTGGTGTAATAGATAATGATACTGGAGCAGTTATTGCAGTTGGTGCAGGACGTTATAAAAAGAAAGCAATGACATTAAACGTAGCAACATTTAGTGGACAAATTAAACGTCAACCAGGATCAACTATTAAACCTATTATTGATTATGGACCTGCTATTGAATATACAAATTTAAGTACATATGGACCATTTATAAATGATGAAACACCATATGGTGGTGGAGTAATTAAAAACTTTAATAACTCATATAGTGGATTTATGACAATGAAAGATTGCTTACAACAATCAATGAATACATGTGCTCTTCAAGCATTTAGATTAACTACAAATGAACAAAAAATTGAGTTTGGTTTAAAACTTGGAATAGATTATGTAAATGACATATTACCTGAAGGAAAAACTGAACTTCCAGAATCTTACTCAATAGGTGCATTTAATGGTGTCTCACCTATTCAACTTGCTAGTGCATACTCAGCCTTTGGTAATAATGGAAAAAGATATACACCTCATACATATACAAAAATTGTTTATAGAGAAACAGAAGAAGTTGTAAAGAAAAATATAAAATCAGAACAAGTAATGAAACCAACAACTGCTTATATGATTGCAAGTATTTTAACAAACGCTACTTCATATAGAGTTAAAGTAAGTGGTACTCAAATTGCTACAAAGACAGGAACTACTTCATATGATTATTCACAACTTAGAAAATATGGATTAAATGATACAGTTATTCCAGATATGTGGACTGCAGGATTCACAAAAGATTATTCAATGTCAATATGGTATGGATATACTGATAGCTTATCAAAAGAAAATGTTAAGAAAAAATATTATTTAGTTAATAGTCCATCAATCACAGAAAGAATTACTATTCAAGCTGAATTATCAAAAGCAATATATGAAGAAAATTCAACATTTACAAGACCTGCAGGATTAACAACAGCTAAAGTAGAACTTGAGACAATACCTGCACAGAAACCTAGTGCATATACTCCAGATAGTTTAATTGGAACATTTATGTTTGTTGGAAATACTGGACCATCTGAAGTATCTCAAAGATTTAGTAAATTATCTAATCCAAGCAATGTTACATATTCATTTGGTACTAATTCTATTAATTTATCTTGGGCTTCACCAGGAACACCAAGTGCTGTAGATGTAGAATACTTAACAAATTATTTTAATGATAATTGGAAGATTAAACCAGAGAAATATTTAAAAGAAAGAATTTCATATAACAGAAGTAAAATGGGTACATTTGGATTTAATGTTTATTTGACATCAGGAACTAAAACAACATATGTTGGATGGACTAAAAAAACATCATATTCAATTGATACTACAAAATATAATGGAATATATGATGGCGTTATAGTAAAAAGTGTTTACTCAAGATTTAAGAAAAATGCTAGTGATGGATATAAGGTAGTATTTGACTATGCTCCATCAGGAGAAAATGTTGATCAAGAAAAAATTACAATTTCTATGAAAGATTTAAACTTAAATCTAACTAAAGATTCAGACTTTAATGAACTTAATGATTCATCAGTTACAAGTATTAAATATGATGGAGTTGAAATAAAACAAAGCATAACAAATTTAAATGTGATACTCTCTAGTATTTCTAAAGATGGAGAATTATCAACGATAACACCTAATGATTTAACACAAAATCCAGGAACTTACATAATAGCATATACTGTATCATTTGTATACAATGGTGCTTATATTAATAAGTTAATGGAACAAACTGTTATAGTAGAATAAAAAAGATAATCAAGTTGATTATCTTTTTTTACATTTATTATTAAAAGGACATCTATCACATTTTGGTTTCTTACTAGTACAATAATATCTTCCAAATAATACTAATTGACTATTAACCCTATTCCATTCATCTTTATTAAAGAACTTTTTTAATTTATCTTCTGTTTTTAATACATCATCTTTTTCCTTCGTAATACCAAGTCTTTTAGATACTCTATAAACATGTGTATCTACTGCGAAAGATGGTTCATTAAATAAATGAGCTAAAACAACACTAGCTGTCTTTCTACCAACTCCAGGTAAACTTTCTAAAAACTTTCTATCATTAGGAACATATCCAATTTCTAATAATCTTTCAACAATACCTTTAAAATTCAATGATTTATTTCTATAGAATCCAATACTTTTAATATAACTTTCTATCTCTTTTACACTTAAAGTATTTAATTTTTCAAGTGAATCATATTTTTTATACAATTCTTTTGTTACTCTATTAACACCTTTATCTGTAGTTTGAGCAGAAAGCATAACTGATAAAACAAGTTCATAATCTTTTGTATAGTTTAATTCGCAAATTGGATCTTCAAATAATGAATCTAAATAACTTGTTATACTTTCTTTATTCATTATCATCTAACCAATCATATTCAAACATTTCTTCTAAAGATTTTTCATCTTTATTACGACTTTTAAAGCCATTTTTAGACCATTCATAGATTATTTTATCAATGTACTTAAAATTCCTCACATTATTTAATATTGCCTCTTTTAGAGCTCTTTTTATTGTTTCTTCGCTTACACCATTTTCTAACCATTTATTAATTAATTCATATTCAAAAGAACTAAGAGTTCTTCCAAGTTCACTTTCAAATAAGAAATATAAATCTTTTTCTTTCTTATTTGATTCAACTTCACTATTTAATAATAATCTATCATAAAAAGGATCTAAATTAATTTGTTCTATAACTTCTCCATTTTTATTTGTTACAATCATTTCAATATATTTCTTATTAACTAATTTAGTAAAAGTATTACTAATTTTTTCTTCATCAAAACATAATTTTTCTTTTATATCATCAGTATTTAAATTACATGAAATATTAATAAAATATAAAATAAGCAAAAACTCATCTAAATCTATATCTAGATGACTAATATTCTTAATAATATTGGTATTAATAATAAAATCCTTAGTTTCAAATATTTTTCTTAAATCACTCATAACTTACAAATTCCTTAAAAACTCTTCTATATCTAACATATCATTATTTAAATACCCTTCAATTATTCTTCTTTCCACAATTCTATATGTTTTTACTACATCATTAGTATTTACATATTTAAAAAATAAATCTATATCAGCATCCATATCAATAAAGCTATGTAACTTACTAATTTCCATTAATACTTTTAATCTGTCTACTTGATTTAAAATAAATGATGCATTCAATAATACTTCTTCACTATTATTTTTTATATCATCCATTGTAATATTTCCTTTTGAAATGATACTTCTTATTGAATTAATAATTCTTAATTCATTTTTTGAAAATGGTAAATCAGAATTCATTTGTGCCCATATTCCATATTTATTATAAGAATGAATAACTCTAACAAAATCAATATTAAAGTATTTTTGAATTTCAAATCTTCTGACATAATATAAAAATTTATCCAATCCAGCGCTATCAAATATTCTATCTAATTCTTTACGTTTGAACTCTTTTGGTACATCATTTAATATGTAAGCTTTTTTAGATATAAAATTTATTATTTCATCAGATAATTCAAAATCAAGCGTACATGCAAATCTTAATGCTCTAATTATTCTAGTTTTATCTTCTTCAAATTTCTTTTCTGTATCTCCAACACATTTTATAATTTTACTATCTAAATCTTTTTTTGAATTAAGCAAATCAATAAAATATCCATTCTTATCCATTGCAAATGTATTTATAGTAAAATCTCTTCTTAATAAATCTTCTTTTAAATTTTTTGCAATCTTTAGTTCAACAGGTTTATTTTTTTTATATCTAAGTTCACGTCTAAAAGTTGTTATATCATACTCATAATCACCTTCTGAAATATGATAAGCATAATATTGTGGATAAGCCTTACCTCTACCATCGAACATTTTAACAATTTCACTTATTGGGGCGTTAGTACAAATATCTACATCAAAAGACGTAATACCAAGAAGATAATCTCTAACATATCCTCCAACTATATACGCTAAATAACCATTTTTATTCAATATTTCCATTATTTCTTTCATAATATATATATTACCACAAATATAAATAAATTGCATTAAAAAAAGCCTTAATGGCTTTTCATTAATTTAAAGCATCTTTTAATTTGCTTCCAGCTTTAAATCCAGCAACAACTTTTGCAGGAATTTTGATAGCTGCTTTAGTTAAAGGATTGATTCCTTCTCTTGCAGCTCTTTTTTTAGCTGTGAAAGTTCCGAATCCAACAAATGTAACTTTTCCTTCTTTCTTAAGTCCGCTTGTGATTCCTTCTAAAACAGCATCTAATGCTCTTCCTGCATCAGCTTTAGTTAATCCGGCTTTAGCAGCAACGAATTCTACTAATTCAGTTTTACTCATCGTAAATTACCTCCCATTTTTTTAGCATCATTTTGGACATACGATGCTTACATATTAATTGTAGCATAACTACTGAAAAAAGCAAGCATTTTAGTGATTTTTTAAATAATAATAGGTAAAAAATTACATTTTTACCTATTATTTCTCTTCCATCTTCTTGCTAATTTTCTTGTTGAACGGTCTATTGATTTAAAATTTCTTAAGTCTCTTTCTTCTAAAGAGCCTCTATTTTCAAGTCCAAATCTATATTTCTCATCAGATTCTTCATCAATTATACTATCTAAAAAATCGGCGTACTTTTTTAAATTATTTGATTGTTTTTCTTCTATGTATATTCTTTCTAAAATCATTGGTAACAATTCTATTTCAAGTGGATTATATTTTTTGTTTAATTTTTTATAACCATATATACCATGTGCTATTTCATGAATACAAATTAATGCAGTAATTTCATCCTGACAATATGGAATACAAATTCTCATATTAATTATTTTTCTGTTTTTTTTATTAACAGCATATGCTGTTCCAATTAATACTCTTAGATCTTCATCATTATAGTCAATCATATCAATATGATCTTTTAGATACATAAACATTTTTTCTTCATATAAATTGTGTCTTTTAAAGAACCCTATTACCTCTTCTTCAAACATAATAATCTTATCCCCCTTTTTTAATCAAATTATTATTTTCCACACTCAGAACAATATTTTTTATTCTTTTTTTCAACAATTAATCCACCACATTCACTACACTTTTCTCCAGTTGGCTTATCCCAAAGAGCAAAATCACATTTTGGATAGTTATTACATCCATAAAATACTTTTCCTCTTTTAGACTTCTTTTCAATTATCTTGTGTCCACATTTAGGACAATCACATATTTCAATGATCTTTTTTTCTTCTTTTTTTATATATTTACATTCAGGATAATTTGAACATGCTGTGAATTTTCCAAATTTTCCATTTCTTATTACTAATGGTTTTCCACAATTTGGACAAACTTCCCCAGTCTCTTCTGGAGCATCTTTTTCCATTTCTTTAAATGCAACTTTTAATAATGGTTCAAAATCTTTATAAAATTCATCAACTACGTTGTACCAAACTAGATTACCATCAGCAATTAAATCAAGATCTTTTTCCATACCAGCTGTATAGTTAACATTGATAAATGAAGAGAAGAATTCTTGTAATTTATCAGTCACTTTTACTCCCACATCTGTAGGGAAAAATTTCTTGTCCTTGATTATAACATATTTTCTTTCTTTTAGCAAGGAAATTATTTTTGCATACGTACTAGGTCTACCTATTCCAAGCTTTTCCATTTCACTAATTAATTTAGCTTCTGTAAACCTAGGCTTAGGTTCAGTATAGTGTTCTAATTTCTTAATACTGCTACAAACTATTACTTTTGATTTATAACTTGCAAAATCAGGAAGTACAACATCGTCTACTTCTTCGTAGTCTTTATATACTTTTAAATATCCATCAAATATATATATTTGTCCAGTCGCTTTAAAAATATAACCCTTATTTTCTAAATCAACAATAGTTTGATTTACTTTAGCATCAGCCATTAAGGATGCTAGAGTTCTAATATATATTAAATTATATAATTTATACTCTTCAGGAGTTAAATACTTTTTAATAGAGTCAGGCGTTCTATAAATACTAGTTGGTCTAATTGCTTCATGAGCATCTTGAACATTATCTGTCTTTTTACTAGTTTTAGTATATCCAATATATTCTTTTCCATAATTAGAAGCTATATATTTTTTAGTATCATTAACAAAAATATCAGAAAGTCTAATAGAGTCTGTTCTCATATATGAAATTAAACCTACAGTTTCACTACCAATATTAATACCTTCATATAGTTTTTGAGCAATACTCATTGTTTTTGATGAAGGATAGTTTAGTCTAGTTGATGCCATTTGTGTAAGAGTGCTTGTAGTAAATGGAAGTTTACTTGGTTTTTCCTTTACTTTAGTTTCAACATTATCAATATTAAATGCATTTGATAATTTTGATAATATTTCATCAGCCTCAACACTAGTTTTAATTTCAATATCTTTTCCTTGATATTTTTTTAGTTCTGCTTTAAAATCCTTAAAATCAGCTTCTATAGTAAAATATTGTTCTGGAATAAAAGCTTCAATTTCTCTTTCTCTATCAACAATTAATTTTAATGCTACACTTTGAACTCTTCCGGCACTTTTTCCATCTGTTTTAGATTGCATAAGTTTACTTAATCTAAAACCTATAATTCTATCTAATATTCTTCTTGATTCTTGACTATGAACAAGATTCATATCTATTTTTCTTGGATGAAGAAAAGCTTCTTTAATTGCTGGTTCTGTTATTTCATTAAAAACAACTCTACCATAATTATTATCATTTAACTTTAAAGCTTCTTTTAAGTGCCAACTAATAGCTTCTCCTTCTCTATCTGGATCGGTTGCTAGTATTACATTATCAGCGCTTGATGCTTCTTTTTTAAGATCACTAACTAGTTTTCCTTTACCTTTCATCAATATATAATTTGGTTTATAATTATCTTCTAAATCAATTCCTAGTCCATATTTACCAGTTGTTGATAAATCACGAATATGTCCTTTTGAACTAAGTACTTTATAGTCACTACCTAAATATTTCTCAATAGTATGACTCTTACTGGGACTCTCTACTATAACAAGATTTTTCATACATTCACCCTTTCTTATAATTTCATTCCCTCACTAAATAATCATAAAGATTTAGTTTTGTTTTGTCAAGAATAGATTTCCATTAAAAAAATAATTATAGTTTTATTTAATAATTACTTTTTTAAAATATTATTATAACTTTCATCTATTAATCTTTTTATCTCTTCATCATTAATAGAATTATCTAATATTAGAGTTATCCAATACTTTTTATTCATATGATATGCTTCATAAAAACCTTTCTTTAATAATAATTGTTTTATTTCTTCACTATCGATTTTTAGATTTATTATTTCAACTTTACCATTATTATTTTTATCAAGTTTACTTTTATCAATAGTCATTATAATTCCATACCATTTATTATTTTTTAAATTCTTAAATACTCCACAGTCAGAAGAATCATCAAATAAAAATAGTGGTTTATCATTATATTTTTTATAAATATAATCAACTATCCTATTAGTTTGATCAAAAACAAATAGATTATTAATACAACATTTATTTTTAATATCAATTAACAACTCTTTTATAGTATTTCTTATATCATCTACAAACTTTCCATTTTGTTCACTAATTCTATAAGATATATATTCTTCTTTAACTATTAAATCTATTACTTTAATTTTAACTTTATTCTTATCAATAATTACTTCTATTTTAAAAGAATCATTTAATATATTCTTACTATAATAGTATGTATTATTATTTTTTATAAATCCATAATCTAATAGTTTTTCAAAATTAAATATTGATTTTTTAAATACTTCTTCTTCTATATTCATTATTCTTTTACACTTTTTATTTTTTGAAGCTCAAATCTATATTTTTGTTTAACTTCAGGATATTTTTTATGATCTACTTCACTTAAAAACATATCCTTAGGTCTTGCATATAAAGTGTTATCTCCATATAAAGCTCTATAAATAACTAAATCTTCTAAAGTTTCTGAGTACTTAGCGACATCTTCTACTATATAATAATCTCCCTTAAAATGTTTATAAACTCCTTTAATTTTTAACTTATTCATTTTTTAATTCCTCCATATATATATTATAATTCTCTAGATCAAAGCAAACAAATATTACTTCAATATTATCATTATTAATTTCTTTAATTGTATTAATAGCAATTTTGCATGCTTCTTTTTTAGGATAAGCATATACTCCTGTTGAAATACATGGAAATGCTATAGTAATTTTTTCTAAGTTGTTATTTATTCTATATTCTTCAGCTAAAGACATTGATGATTTATAACAGTTTTCAAGTAATTCTTTTGAGTTTTCTTTATCATAATAGTAAATTGGACCAACAGTATGTATTATTTTCTTACATGGTAAATTATATGCATCCGTCATTTTAGACTCGCCTGTATTACATCCATTAAGACTTCTACATTCTTCTAAAAGTTTAGGGCCAGATGCTCTATGAATAGCCCCATCTACTCCTCCTCCACCAAGTAAACTCTTATTTGCAGCATTTACAATTATATCAACATCTAATGCTGTTATATCATCTTTTATTACCCTCATAATCATTTATTTAATCTCCTATTTATAAAAATATTTAATATTACTTTTAAAGCATTAACTATAAAAATACCAATTGTTATTCCAAGTATTACCCCATTTTTATCATTAAAAATTAAGTATCCAATAATCCCTAGAAATATAACACCCGTTATTCCAATTAGATTTCTATCAAATCCTACAAACAATTCAAACATATAAATAACAAACATTATAATTGATAATACATTAAATAATGTAATTAATCCTAAAAAATAAGTAATTATTATCAATATAGATATTACAAAATAGAAATAAAAATAAACATTAATTGTAGCATGAGCTAAATTATCAAAAAAAATAGCTAATTTTTTTTCTTTATTATTCATTTATAACCTCTTAATTATATAAATTTACTATAATTTCCATTTGTTTTTATAGTATTAATTACTTCCATTAAAAATTATATCAAATAAAAAACCAAATTACTATTTAGTAATTTGTTTTTTATTCTTTTGTTATATTATAATAAGCAAATAATACTCCTACTATCCAAAATGGAATTGTTGATAATATAAGTATAAAGCTTTCTTTCTGAATTATAGTTTTTATTGTAAAATATGTTAATGTTCCAAACCAATATAATAAGAAAACAACAACATAGCCTTTTTCAAATGTCCTTTTTCCATGCTCTTTATTAGTTATTTCACAGAAAACATATCCAAGTACACAAATTCCAAGTATAACTATTGGGGTAAATATTAGTCTTCCAATAAAATCACTAAAATCTCTATATATTAATATCATAAATAATAATGGTATTAATGCACAACATAGTTTTAATATATTAACAATAGAGAAAAATCTTTTTTCCATATTGGCTATTTCTATTTTTTCTTTTTTATTAATTTTGTCATCTTTTAATTTCAATTTATATATATAATCATATGCTATAAAATAAATTGGAATAAATATCCATATTATTGCAAATAATTTGTAGAACCCAACAGACATAAAAAATGCTATCAATCCAGGTATTATTATTACATATAAAGCTGGTAATATAAGCATATTTTCATAATTACCAACTGGTGAATATAAATTTAACCAATAATTTTTTCCTTTTTTTAATTTAAACTTATCATCTGATTCGTCAATAACCTCATATATAATATTTGATGATTTTAAAACTTCATAATAACTATTAACATCATATTTTTCTTTACTTTCTATAAAGAAGCTTTTACCTTTTTTATCAACAAATTCATATTTATTATCCTCAAAATTTTTCAAATAAACAACATCTGTTTTAGGAGTAATATATGCATCCTTAATATATGAAATCCATACATATATTGAAGATATGATAAACACAAAACTAACAATAAATTCAAAACAATGATAATATAGAAAATTTCCTAATTCTTTAAAAGACTTTATTTCAAAACATCCCGTATAATATAGCATAAAAAATCCAAATATTAATAATATTGTAATAACTAACATTCCACTAAACGGATATGCTTTTTTTAATTGCTCGTTCATATAAATACCTCTTACAATTCTTTATTCTACTTTATATTATATCAAATAAAAAAATAAATTACTATATTTTGTAATTTGTTTTTTTATATTTCCATATTATCCTAGACTTACATTACCTTTTCATTAAGAATTGATTTTAGATAATCTATTCTTTCTTGATCATATGTAATTTCACTATATGATTCACTTCTTTGTTCACTTGAAATGTTAGGATCTGCTATTATATCTTTTAATGATTTAATATCATCTTCTAATTCATTAATCATATTTACTTTTTCTTCATAAGTTAATACTCTTAAATATCCAAATCTATTTTCTCTTACTTCATCCATATGCATATCCTCCTAAGGTAATTATATCATATATTAAAAATAATTACTATTTCAAGTAATTATTTCTTTTCCTTCTAATAAATGCATTTATAACTCTATTTGCATCTGTAAATTCATCTGGTTTTTTTATTATAATATGTCCTTGCTTTTCCCATAAAATTGTTCTTAAATCATGAAATTTATGTTCCATTAATTGAATTATTGCAAGAGTATTATATGAATAATCTTTGGTTTTATTTAATGAAGTATTATAATCTGATGATACCTTACTAACGACAGCCATTGTTTCATTAATAGCAGAAATTATTTCTCTTTTAGAAAGTCTTCTATATCTATTATAGTCAACAATAAATGCTAATTTCTTGAAGAAATCTATATTATCTTGACCTTCAAAACATACAAATTCATCCATATTATCATTATTAACAACAAATGAATCAGTAAATACTTTGGAAACTACATCATAAGGTATTCCTACTTTATATATAATACTTCCGATCATTGTTTTCATTAAATCTTTATTTTGAACGTATACTTTATCATTACATACTATTTTCATAATATCCCCCTTTAACAGTTTTCATATTATATCACATTTTATTAATACTTTAAAGGATATTTTTTCGTAATTAATAAAACCTCTTGTTTTAATTCTTTTAAAACTTCTTTATTTTCATAGTTATTTAATGCTTTTATTATAATTCTTGCAATATGTCTAAAATCATTTTCATTTAGTCCTCTTGTAGTCATAGCCGGACTACCAAGTCTAATTCCGCTTGTAATATTAGGCTTTTCTGTATCAAATGGAATAGTATTTTTATTTACTGTTATACAAATACTATCTAAAACTTTTTCAGCTATGTTTCCAGTAATATTAAAGCTCGTTTTAACATCAATTAGCATTAGATGATTATCAGTTCCATTTGATACTACTCTTACATTATTTTTCATAAATTCATCTGCCATACTTGATGCATTATCAATAACTCTTTTTGAATATTTTTTAAAATCACTACCAAGCGCTTCATAAAAACATTGAGCTTTAGCACCAATAACATGCATTAATGGACCTCCCTGAATCCCTGGAAAAATAACTTTATTTATTTTTTTAATTATTTCCTCATTATTAGTAAGAATTAATCCACCTCTTGGACCTCTTAAAGTTTTATGAGTCGTAGATGTTACTACATCAGCATATTCTACTGGATTCATATGAAGATTTGATGCTACTAAACCTGCTATATGAGCCATATCTACCATTAAATATGCCCCAACTTTATCAGCAATACTTCTAAATCTTTTAAAGTCAATACTTCTTGAATATGCACTAGAACCAGCTATAATCATTTTAGGTTTTTCTTCTATAGCTAACTTCTCAATCTTATCATAATCTAAAGTTTCAGTTTTTGGATCCAATTCATAACCAATAACATCATAATCTATTCCACTAAAGTTTACTTTACTTCCATGAGTTAGATGTCCTCCTTGAGATAAACTCATTCCAAGTACTTTATCCCCTCTATTTAAAAGAGCTCTATATACTGCCATATTAGCACTACTTCCACTGTGAGGCTGAACATTTGCATATTTAGCATTAAATAATTTACAAGCATATTCTATTGCTTTACTTTCAAAAATATCTATATATTCACATCCACCATAATATCTTTTAGATGGATATCCTTCAGCATATTTATTTGTTAAAATACTTCCTTGTAGTTTTAAAACATCTTTAGATACGTAGTTTTCACTTGCTATTAATTCTATATTATTTTGTTGTCTTCTTTTTTCTTTTAATAATGCACTCTTTAATTTGCTATCCATAATAACACCTCAATATTTATTTTATCAAAAATATTTATTATTTTATATATTAAACATACTTTTTATTGCTCTTTTATAAATATTCTTAGCAATATTTTTTCCATTTGGAACAATTTCCATATAATTTTTCATCATTATTCCACTATTTATTTCTATTACAAATAATCCCTCATCTGTATCAATAATATCTAAACTGCAAAAATTTAAATCTAATTTTTTTGTAATACTTTTACAAAAATCTAATAGTTTATTTTTAAACTCAATATCTTTTACTTCAAATGGCATACTTCCTTTAGATAAATTAAATTGCCACCCATATTCATATTTTTCACCATTTTTAAGTACTTTATTATATTCTTCACTATCTAATATATCTTTAAAGTAATTAATATTAAACTTAATTAATAATTCTTTTATTGAAGAAATTCCATCTCCATAAACAATTGGTCTATTCTTTCCATATAGTAAAACACATTCATTGTTAAGCATAATTAATCTATATTCATTTTTTATATTATAAAATGGACAAATACTTAAAGAGTGATTTTTAACAAATAGTTTTTTTAATAGTTTATTTATTTCAGACTTTTTATTAATATGATAAACCCCATTTCCACATGTACCAGTATTTGTCTTTATAACAATACTTTTTTTATGATTTGAAAAATATTCATAACAAATTTTTTCATCACCCTTATATATAATATTATGTTCAATTACAGGAATATCTAGTTTTTTTAGAACCTCATATGTTGCATATTTATCATCAAATACAAGTCCACTAGCATGAGTATTTAAATCAAATTTATTGCCAATAATAAATCTATTAGTATTATCCTTTCTTAACATAATTACCCAATCTTTTGAAAGTATATTATATTCTATTTTTTCCTCTTTGCATATTTCTTTAATAATATTATTAAAAATACTCATGATACTTCACCTCATATTTAGAAAAAAGATTGTATAATTACAATCTTAATATATTTTATTTATAATTGTTATATTTTCATTTAAAGCATAACCAATTCTGATTTTATTTCCACTAACTAAGAATGGTAAATCATCACTCACATTAATTGAAACTTTATACTTTTTATTATTACTATCAATTATATAGTAATATGTATTTCCTTCAATAATAGCACTACTTATTCTTTTAATAGTTATATCTTTAGTATTTAATTCCTCATTTGAAAGAGTATGCTTTTTATCACCCAAATAATTATGAGCAGCTTCTAAAATTCCTTTTGAAGAGTCTGTTACAACAACTCTTTGATAATCTGTTACATCAACAAATGCATACATTTTAACTAGACCTGCTGCATCTTTTAAACTTACCAAATAAGTTGGTTTATTATTTAGATTAATCAAAAGTGGGAATGTTGAAGTATATCCTAAATGTTGTACTGCTCCTTCTGCACTAGCCATAGCACTATATTCTTCAGCACCAGGTACTTTATAAAATGTTGTTTCTTTTGTTCTCATATTTGTAAGTATAAAACCTAAATTAGATTCATCAGCAACAATAGATGTAATACCTGTATATAAATAAATATCATCATTATAAGCCAAATAGTTATAACCTTCAGTTGTATTTACAACATTTTTTTGACCAAATATACTATTAAAATATCCTTTATTATAAGTTCCCCAATCATCAACTTCCTCAATAATTAAATCGGCAGGATATACCATATCTACCCAAGAAGGAACTTCGCTTACTTTTCTTTTACTACTTTCTCCAGTTATAGGATCTAAAATAATAATATCACTTACTTCACGTCTTAATTCAATTAATCTATATTTAATAACTGGAATAATCCAATAAGGATGACCTTCTTCGTCTATTTCAAAAGAAATTCTACCAAAAGAATCAAATGGATAATCAAATCTAAGTTTTCTATATAAGTTATCATTAAAGTATCCACTTTCAACATATTTCATTCCTTTATCTAGTCTTACAAGATTACTTTCTCCAGATGTACTATTAACTGTGATATATCCTTTTACCCCTTCTTTTCTATTCGTAATCCATTTAATAAAATCAGCATAATCAAGAGGAGTAACTCTAACAATCTTACCATTATAATTTATTTGAGTATAAAGATTAGAAACATTAAATTGACTTACTAAATCACTCATTTGACCCATTACTCTATCACCTAATTGTTGACTACTATCTTTATCAAGTAATGGTAATTTAGAAAAATCTACCTTTTCAACATCTTCAGTAAAAGAGTTTGCTTCATCAATTGTAATCCTACTTGCATATTTTTTAGCATTAAAAATTGGACTACCAAAAAAGTCAAGTATAGCTATTAAAACAAATATAGTTGGTATAATTAAAAGTACTTTATTCTTTTTAACGGCTCTTGCTAAAGTAATTTTACCTGTAACAACTTCTTTCGTACTACTAATATTTGTAATTAATAAATAACATAGTATTAGTAATACAATAAAAAACCAGAATTCATTTGTATGAATGTTTAACGCAGGAAGTGCTATATAAAAATAAACAAATCCAAATACAAGTGTAATAACAATACTAATTATTTTTGATTTCATAATAATTCATCTCCCAAAAAATATTATATCATATAAATATTATTTTAATTCAAAATTAATACTAAATTCATTATCTTCAAGTTTAATATTAGCGATACTACCATTTATAATTGTAAGACAAGGTGATTTATGAGTAATATCTGCGCCATATATAACTGGAATATCTAATTGTCCTAAAACACTATCTTTTAAACAAGAAACAATATCATATTCATAATTTGATACTTCTAAACCAAATCTACCAAATATTATTGCCTTTGTATATTTAAAATACCCAAGTTCATTAAATCTCCATAATAATCTTATTACTTCATCGTAACTTTGTTCACAATTATCAAAATACCATATAATTCCATCTTTTTTATACTTTTGGTTAAATTCATTTATTCCATCATATTTAGTACCAGCAAGTTCAGCAATAATATCCATACATCCACCAATTATTCTTCCATAAGTATTAACATTCTTATTATCAAGAGAATTATATTTTACTTTAGTTGTTAAATTATAGTTTTCTAGACCTGTTAATTCTATTCTATCTTCATTTTCATATAATGGATATCCTTCTTCATAAAGCTTTTTACCAGTTACAATGTCTAAAAAGTCTTCTTGTGATTTATGTAAATCTCTCATTCCAAAAGGACTAAAATTTTGACCATAAATAGTCGATACATCATACTTTGTAGTTAATGGGTATAAAATGCCTGTTGGATCAGAAAAACCACACACATATTTTAAATTATTATTAATTAATTCAAAGTCTATATAAGGTAATATTTCTACTAAAAAATCCCCTCCTGTTGCACACAAAATTAAATCAACATCTTTATCCTTTAACATTTCATTGAACTCTTTAGCTCTATTAATAGCACTACCACTTCTACCTTTAACACAATTAAACAAATACTTAGATACTTTTAATTTAAAACCTAAAGATTCAAATCTTTTTATTGCATTTTGAAATTTATTTATTCTAGTTTCTTTGTTTGCTCCACTTGATGGAGCGATAATACCAATACAACTATTTTTTGAAATAAAATTTGGATATTTCATAATTAATCACCTAAACTTATTATAATAAAAAAAATAGTCTATTTCTAGACTATTTAATTGCTATAAAATGCATTCCATGAACTACTTCTATAGTATCAGATGGATTATAATATTTATTTTCAGAAGTTGAATACCACTTTCTTACACCCAAAGCATTTGGAAGTTTATACATAGATCCTTCTTCATGTAAGAAATTATTCATATTTAATTCATTAATTTCATCTAAAGAAGTGCTAACCATCCATAATCTTTTGCCATTTATAGAAGTGTCTATTTTTTTCATCATATGTTCATTTAATTGATTATTAAGTAAATAATATCTAAAAATATCTTTAGTATAACCATATTTTTGTAGTACTTTTCCTTCTTCCACTCTTAATCCTTTAAACATATAATAAGGCATAATATCTTTAAATTCGTTATATGAATATAATCCACTAGCCATTATTTCATTTCTAACACTTGGCCATGTAATATTATCAGAAAAACCATATAGGTTTGATAGAATTACAGTTCCATCGGTAGTCAACACATCATTAGCAATAACATTATAATATCTTGTTGAAACAACATGATAATATTCTACTTTTTCATTAATTGTTTCAATCTTTTTGATTGTTACTTCTTTAAATTTACCATCTACTATCTTAAGTATTTTAGTACCAACTTTATACTTTTCACTATCATTAACTGAAATAAACTCATTATAAGTTGGACTAAATAAACCATGAAGAGCAACAGTTTTTAAATATGTTCCATCACTAAATGTAGTTTTTGTATATTTATTAGTATATGCTTTGTTTTCAAGCCATATTGGATATTCATAAGTTAAACTTCCTGTTTCATAATTCCATACAGCTAATAAATCATTATAAGTAATATTTTCAATATTTTTATATTCTCCATTTGCAAGTAAAATTTTAGTTCCTTTTACTAAACAAGCAAATGATGCTGTTACTTGAATATTCAAATTTCCTGTTACATTTGGAATACTAATTGAACCATTATTTTGATTATATGTATATTGAGAAGTAGATAATTGTGTATTATTCATAGTTACAGTTATAGTATTTGGTAAATTATACCAATTAGATGCTCGTACTGTTGCCGTATAAGTTGAACCTATAAAAACACTATTATTACCAGTAAAAGTACAGTTTGAACAACTATTTGTTACATTGAATGTCCATTGATAAGAAGATGATGTACTCCTTGAACAATAACCATCAGAAGTAGTACACGTAGTTGAAACGGATTGACCATTATTATGATTAGAAGAATTATCTACTCCATATACTTTAAAATAATAAGTCCCTGCACTTAATGATGAAAATGTATATTCTTCTGATGAATCAGAAGTAGTAATAGTATTAAGTAAAGTATCACTATCATTATACATTTCTATTATAAAATGATCTATTCCACTATCATCAGTAGCATCCCATGTAACTTTAATTTTACCATCTTCATAAACAATATCGGCATTAACATTACTAATAATTGGTGGTTCATCATCAAGAATGGAATTATCAACATCAACAAGAATTGAAATTGAACCAAGTCCAGTCCTATTTCCATCAGTAGGAGTAAAATATAAATTTATTTTTTGTGGAGAAGATGGAAAAGTTACTCCATTCCTTCTCTTTATATATATATAGTATTCTTCTGTATCTTCAGCTCCAACTGATAAAGTTCCTAAAGCATTTCCACTACTATTAACAACAGAAAAACTATTACCACTATTTGAAATATTAAATGTTTTACTTTCTGGATAAGTATTGATAACAGTTAATTTAACACTTTGCATAGTAGTTGAACCAGTTAAATCTAATGTTGTGTTTTTAGGTATACTACCCATTAAAGAATATGTAGGTGGAGTATCACCTTGTTCTGTACCAATTTGCACTTCCCCACTAACATTATAATCCCCAGTATCTTTAGGATACATATCTAGAATTGCAGTAAATGTCACTACGTCTTTACTTGGAATTATATCACCAATATCAATTCCTTCAATTGAAAAAGCAACATCAAGATTTTCATTATTTGTAGTTTCTATAGAAGGAACAAACAAATTACTTGCAAATATATAATTATAAAAAGAATCATTAGTCATAGTGATTTCATATGTTGCTGAATACTCTTGAGCAAGTTCATTTTGATTTTCAACGCTAAAATTTAAATTAAAATTTATACTATCATCAGTAAATGTTGGATCTTGTAGGTCTGTTATATTATTTGATGAAATTAATCTAACATTGGTTATAGCAATTTTACCATTTTTACTAAAAGTTGCAACCCCTGTAACATTAAGTCTAACTCGATATGTGGCAAATCCTACGCTCATTAATGCAAAAGCGAGGAATGTAACCACACTAATAATAAGTCTTTGCTTATTATTCATGTTCTTCACTCCTCTCTAATCAATCAAAGTCACTTTTTCTCATTGTATATTTCCATATTGTTTTATCATTCATCAATATGAAATAACATGTTCTACTATTATATTTATAAAAATTAATTGGCATTCTTACTTCACTATGCGCATCTAATAACTCATCAAAACTAGATACCTCAATAACATTATAATTACTTAATGTTGGAAATTTATCAATATTAACAATTATACTATCATACGTATCTAAATACTTGTTAATAGTATTTTCGAAAGCATTTGCCATTCTATTTTTTCTATTAATCAAAGTTAATGCTATTAATATAGTAAGTTCAATAATAAAACTTATTCCTAATGCAATTAGTTTTTTACTCTTTTGAGCACTTGTTTCAACAATTCTAGTAATTTCTTTTATATTATTCTTAGCTGAAGTATCAATTGTTGCTTCTATTGTTTTTTCACTTAAAGGCATTCTTAATACCAATGAACTTGGTATATCAACTTTCATTCCTTTTGATGTTAAATCAGATTCAACAACTAAATATACTTTTAATACACCAGAAGTTGCAATACCTAAAGTACTTTTAAATTCATTTAATGCATTATTATATTTATTATAATCAATCTTAATATCTTGATTAATAGAATATTCGGTTGATTTATCGATAGAAATCTTTTTCTCATCGGTTAATTTATAATTCTTAGTCCAATAATTACCTACTTCATTATTTGGTTTATTAGCTTCTACTGTAGCAAGAACATAATACTTATAACTTCCAGATACAACACTATCAAATTGAATATTATAATTATATGAAACTTTTATATAATTAATCAAACTCGTGATATATGTTTTATCTTCTTCTATAAACTTTGTTTCATAAAAATCATTCTTTTTGTAATATACCTTATAATGAATCGAATTATTTTCCTTATACATTATAGTTTCAACATTAGTTTTATAGAATCCTTTTTTATACATAACGACGTTTAGGATAATAACAAGAATAAATAAAATAACTAACACAACTTTTGTATAATTAATTTTTACTTTAGTTTCCATTAATCATTAATCTCCCTTCCCTCAAACAATTCGTTAATCCAAACTGTTGGAAAACCAATATATTTGATTCTATATTCTACTTTTCCCAAAACCTCGCTACCATTTACAGTAAAACTATCAATAGTATTATTAGCGTCACCTTTTGTTTTAATTAAAATGACATTTCCATTTTTAGTAATACTTGTAATTCTATGTGTTACTATTGTTCCTTCTTTTGAAAATACAATTATATCTCCATATTGTACATCGTTTGCATCTACTTTTTTGTAAATTACAGCATCTCCTCTTCCATAAACAGGAGACATTGAATTAGATCCAATTGCTATCATTTTGTATCTAAATATACCTGATATAAGAACAATTATAATAAATAACAATAATATAATTGGATAATATATTACTCTTCTTGTAGACTTATTAACATACACTTTAGCTTTCTCAGCATAATCAATACTTTTACTTGATAAATAATATATAAAGAAAACCAAAAACAAATTAAATGTTGCATATAAATAATATCCTAAATTTGGTATTATAGGTAAAACAAACTCATATAATACTATAACTAATTTGAATATCAAAGCTGGTAAATAACTAACCTTATATGCTAAATAAGAACATAGTAATTCTCTAGAGACTACTGGTATAACAACAACACTAATGAAAACAAAAATGCCTTCTGCTTCACCAAGATTGTAACCATTTATCTCTGTTATAATATTTAACGCCATCATTATTATTGTAAAAAATACAATTGGTTTTTTTGTTGTTGTTAAATTTTTGCATATAATGTATCTCATTAATTCAAGCAAAATTATAGCTACAATTTCTAAGACAACAACATTAAATAAATAATTAAAATTAAAAGATAATACCGTTTTATTAAAACCCAAAAATAATCCTATTGAATAAATTATTATAAAAAATGACAATAAACAAGAAATGACTATTCTTGTTACAAGTGGTTTTAAATAAGAATTATCTTTATGAAATCCATATTCTAATAAATATATTATACCAATAATAATGATTGATATTTTTAAAAGTAATTCGCTTTTATAAAATATATTAAATATTATGGCAGAAATAAATAGTAATAATTCTAAACCATATACTAAGTATTTTTTCATATTATCAACCCTATTATTTTTTTAATATAAGAATTACCCCAATAATGGGATAATTCTTATATAATTCTTATTCTTTTTTATTAATCAACAGTTATATAATCTAATGCAACTGTTAAATTTACTTCAACATCTGTTGCTGGTAGGTCTGATGCTTCATCTGGTAATAAATATGCAACAGTAACAGTCATAGGATGAGAATCATCAACTAATAAATCTTCAGCTAAACCATCTGTAGTTTCATCATAATCTGTTCCATTATAATTAACAGTATAACTTATATATTTTTGTTGAGCAGCTGTTAAACCAGATAATGTAATTCCTTCTAAAGCAGCATCAATTGTTCCAAAGTTCTTAGCATTTACTGTAAATGAATATTCATCTCCAGGACTTGGTAATGTAACTGAATAAGTAATAGCAGTATTACCTACAGTCTTAGAGCTTGCTTTAATAACACTTGTTTCACTAAATGTACTTGTATCAAAATGTACATCCCATTTTGCAGCACTAAATGTTGCAGTTCCATTTACATTTAATTGTTGAGCATAAACAGCGAAACCTACTGACATAGCAAGTACTGCTACTGATAAAACAACAATTATAATATTTTGTAATCCTTTCTCTTGTCTCATATTATTATTCCTCCTATCATATATTTTAATTTTATCATATCATTTTTTTATTTTCAATCTATAGTGTCAACTTATTTTAACATTTTTACATTAAATTAACATTTAGACTTATTTATTATTTCACTAGCTGCTTTTTTACCAGCTTCCATAGCAAGAATTACAGTGGCAGAACCAGTTACAGCATCTCCTCCTGCATAAACATTATCAAGTGAAGTTTTTGTTCCATCTACACTAATTAATCCTTTCTCATTAAGAAGTATATTACTATATTTTAATGCCTCATGATTTGGGCTTGTTCCAAGAGCCATTACTACCATATCACATTTAACTTCATGAATTGATTTTTCGTCTTCTATAACACTTCTTCTTCCATCTTCGCCCGGCTCTGTAAGTATCATATTTACAACTTTCATACCAATAACACTATTGTTTTCATCAGTTAATATTTCAACTGGATTAGTAAGCAGATCAAATTTAACGCCCTCTTCTAATGCATGATTTACTTCCATTTTTCTTGCTGGTAATTCTTCCATACTTCTTCTATACATTAAATGTGCATCAATTCCTAGTCGCTTTAGACATCTAACCGCATCCATTGCAACATTTCCTCCACCTATAACGTAAGCTTTTTTTGCTTTTTTTATTGGAGTTTTACTATCACTTTTATATGATGACATTAGATTTATACGTGTTAATATTTCATTTGCAGAAAACACTTCATTAGCACTTTCTCCTTTAATTCCCATAAATTTAGGAAGACCTGCTCCACTACTAATAAATACATAATCATTATTTTTACTTAATTCATCTAAAGTTATTGCATTACCAACTGGAATGTCAGTTAATATTTTTACTCCCAATTCTTTAAGGGACTCTACTTGTTTTTCTACGATTTTTTTAGGTAATCTAAACTCTGGTATTCCGTAAGTTAATACACCACCGGCTTTATGTAAAACTTCATAAATTGTTACATCAAATCCTGCTTTTATTAAATCTCCAGCACAAGTAAGACCAGCAGGACCACTACCAATTATTGCTACTTTTAATCCATTCTTCTTTTTAACAGAACCAATTTTAAAGTTATTATTTATAGCATAATCCGACACATATCTTTCAAGTGCTCCAATAGCTATTGCTTCACCTTTTAATCCTCTAATACACATACTTTCGCATTGACGTTCTTGAGGACATACTCTTCCACAAATTGCACTTAAACTTGATGATTCATTTATAATTTCATATGCTTTTTTTAAATCCCCCTCTTTAATATACTTAACAAACTCTGGTATTTTTATACTTACAGGACATCCAGTCATACATCTAGGATTTTTACATTGCATACATCTATTTGCTTCTTTTAATGCTTCTTCATCATTAAAACCAAGTTCAACTTCATTAAAATTATGAATTCTTTCTTTTGAAGTCTGAACTCTCATTTTGACTCTATCACTATTATCCATTTTCATTCCTCTTTTTCATTTCATCTAGTTTAATTTTTTCTTCTTCTTTATATATATTCATACGTTTCATAGCTAAATCAAAATTAACTTTATGTCCATCAAATTCTGGACCATCAGTACATGCAAATTTGCTTTTTCCATCAACTTCACATCTACATGCTCCACACATTCCACTTCCATCTACCATTAGTGGATTCATACTAACAATAGTTTTAACATTATATTCTTTAGTTAATAAACTAACATTTTTCATCATTATAACAGGACCTATTGAAACACATATATCATAATCTTTTATTCTTTTCTTTAAAGCATCTGTTACAAATCCTTTTTTACCATAACTTCCATCATCAGTAACATAATATACTTTCCTTGCTACATCTTGTATTTTATTTCTAATAATAAGCATATCCCTACTTCTAGCGCCATATATTACGTCTGATTCTATTCCATGTTCTTTTAAATATTTTACTTGAGGATATACAGGAGCAATTCCAACTCCACCTGCAACATATACTATCCTCTTTCCTTTATACTTTTCTGGATTTTTACAAATTTCATTTGAATTTCCTAAAGGTCCACTAACACTATATAAATATTTTTTTGCATTAGTTAATTCTAATGTTGAAGCTCCAACTACTTGATATATTAAATATAATAATCCTTTTTCTTTATCATAGTCATATATAGTTAAAGGAATTCTTTCACTATCTTCATATGTCATCACAATAGCAAATTGTCCTGGAATACATTTATTTATTACAAATGGTGCTTCTACTGCAATCTCATATGAAGTAGAACTAATTTTTTTATTATATAAAATCTTATACATATTACACCTATCCTATCTTAATAATTTTATCATAATTTATAGTATAAAAAAAGAAGATTATTAAAAATCTTTCTTCTTTGTAACATTACCAAATTTGTTAAATGGATATAACCTATATTTTACTCGTCCAACAAAATCTTCTTTTTTGAAAGCTCCAAATGATCTACTATCTTTTGATACTGGTCTATTATCACCAAGTACAAAATATTCTCCATCACCTGTCATAAATGAAAAATTTTCTGTTTCTTTATAATCAAAATCAACTTCAATTAATTCATCATTAATATATAATCTATTTTGTCTATACTCTATTTTTTCATTAGGAAGTCCAATAACTCTTTTAATTATTTTATCTTTTGTTAAATCATTATCTAAAACAACAATATCAAATCTATCAATATCACTGAATCTATAAATAAATTTATTAATAATAACTAATTGACCATCATTTAGTGTATCATCCATACTTGCACCACTTACAATAGCTGGTGTAACTATAAATGTTCTAATTACTAAAACAGCTAAAACTATATATACATAATCTTTAATTGCATCCCAAAATTTTTTCACTTTTTATTCCTTTCTTATATTAAAAAATTAGGTATAAACCTAATTTCTTTCTTTAATTCTAAAACTTCCTGTTAAATTCTTTAAGAAGTTAAGTTTAGCTCTTCTTACTTTTCCTTTTTTAACAACAGTAATTTTATCAATTAGTGGACTATTTACTGGGAAAACTCTATTGATTCCTACACTACCACTTTTCTTTCTTACTGTAAATGTTTCAGATACGCTTCCGCCTTTACGAGCAGTTACAACTCCTTCATAAGCTTGAATTCTTTCTCTTTTACCTTCAATGATTTTAACGTCAACTCTTACTGTATCTCCTACTTGAAAATCAGGAACATTTGGGTTGATTTGTTTCTTATTAATCTTATCGATTAAATTCATAACTCTATTCCTCCTTTATGTGCTTCTTTAATCATATACATCCATAATGGATACAAGTACATCGGATTAAGCAATATGATAATAACACAAAAAAAAGAAGATATCAAGCATTTTTAAGCCTTTCAATCTCATTTTCTATATTAATTCTTTGTACTAAAGCAAATGAACATATTAATGTTATACAGAAACTTCCACCATAACTTAAAAATGGAAGTGGTACTCCAGTTAATGGAATAATTCCAAGTACTCCACCTAAATTAACAAAAATATGTAACATAAAATAAATACTAATTCCATAACAAATAATTGAATTTTGAAGATTTTTAGTATTTACAGCAACTCTAAATATAAAAAATATTAAAGCCATATATGCAAGTATAATAATAACACCAACTACTACTCCTAATTCTTCAACTACTATAGGAAAAATAAAGTCAGTATGACTTGCAGGTAAATACATATACTTTTGTACAGAATTTCCAATTTTAACTCCCCATAATCCTCCATTATCTATAGCAATGTATCCATTACATACCTGATATCCTGAATTATCTTCATATCTATCACATGGATTTGCATAAACAAGTCTATTTAATCTATAACTGCTTTCAAGAATAGAACTGGGTATAATTTTGTAACCAAATTTTAATATTAAAATAGCGCATACTAAACCAGAAACAGCTAAAAATTTTACTATTTTAACATTTTTATCTTTTGATGGAACACTTACAAATGTTAATGCATATAAAGCAACCATTATTGCTGCACTACCAAAGTCTCCTCCAAGAAGTATTAATACTGCAGATAAAAAACATAATACTAAAGGTATAATAAAAGAATATTTTGAAGTTACTTTTCTATTTGCCCATGATCCATAAAAAGATCCCATATACATTATTAAAAACACTTTTAAAAACTCTGCGGGTTGAAATTTTCCACCAAACATAGAAATAGTTACTTCACTTACTCTAGAGGAAAATAGTGAATTTTTTATAAATAAAACAATCAAAGTTACAATAAATATCATTGTTAAAAATAAACTAATACCCTTATAATACTTGGTTGGAAATTTAATAATAAATAATGCTGCAATATAACCAATTACAATAAAAATAATTTGTCTTATTAAATAATAATATGGTGTATCAAAGCCATAAGTTAAAACAGCAGAAATACTTGATGCATCAAGTATTAAAAAAGCTCCACCAATAGAAAAAATTAAAGTCATAATCAAAATTGGCTTATTTAATAATTTAAAAGTAGGATATTTTATTTGTGCATTCTTCTTCATATTATCAAATATATTATATATTAAAAAATAAGCCAATGTAAATTATTTGAGTAAATAATAGTGTCAACATTACATTAATATTAATAAAATAATATAGAAATCAAAGGAGGTATAATAATGTATTATTATGGATACAATGGTGGATATGCAGGAGGAAACGCAATGACATATCCAACATATCCAACATATTATTATAATGGTTATGGATATGGAGCTGCATTTATATTAGTATTATTTATATTACTAGTTATTATTTTTGGAGTTGGATTTTTAAATAATGGTAATAATTGCAACTAAAAAATAGAGATTATTCTCTATTTTTCTTTTTAAATAAAATATGTTTATATTTAATATTGTTTTCTTCATTAGAATCTATTAATTCTTGATCCCAATCGCTTTCATTAAACTCTGGAAAATATGCATCTGCATCTAAACACTCTTCATCAATTAAAGTTAAATACATTTTATCAGAGTAATCTATAAATGTTTTATAAACTGATGCACCTCCAATAATAAAAGCTTCTTCATTTATATTATCTAATGCACGTTTTAATTCATCTATTGATTTATATACTGTAACTTCACTTGGAAATTCATTACTACTAGAAAGAACTATATGATTTCTATTTGGAAGCATATGAGGAAGAGATTCAAAAGTTTTTCTTCCCATAATAATAGTTTTTCCCATAGTCATCTCTTTAAAAAATTTTAAATCATTTGGTAAATGCCATATTAACTTATTATCACGACCAAGTTCATTATTTTTACCTATTGCAGCTATTATTGAATAACTCATAATTCCTCCTATTGACTAACAGGGATATTTAGTTTCCCCATATGTTTATAATTCTTGATAGTGATGTGTTTTATGTCTTTTGAATTATCAAAATCATAAAAATCTTTTATACTTGGATCTAATTCTAAAACAGGTTTACTTGGATTTAAAACTAAATCTGCAATTTTATTTTCTGTATCATAATATTGATACTTTTTTGATTTTTTATCTTCAATTTTTTCCATATTAGATAATGAATCTTTAATTATTTTTTCTAATTCTTTTTTACTCATTTTAGACATTTGTTTGTATCTCTTTCCACGTCGAATTTGTTCTTTAATCATATCAATTTGATTAACATAAATATGAGCATCTTTAATAGAATAATCTATTGTTCCTGGTTTTAGATTTGTAACTTGAGCAATCATTTTTAAAAGTGTTGCATATTGTGTTACATTAAATGGAAGTCCAAGAGGAACATCACAACTTCTTTGATGAACCATAAGATTTAATTCATCCCCTGTAACACCCCATTCTGTTGACCAAACGCATGATGGTAATACTGCAGTTCTTAAAAATTCATCCTGCCATAATGACTTTACCATACGTCTATCTTCTGGATTATTTTTAAGTGTATCTATTAAGTTTTTAGTATGATTATATCTACTTATTATAAATCCATATGCACTTCCAATCGTATGAGCATATTCTTTTCCATAGTATTTTGCCATTTTAATAGTTTTTCCTTCTATTAAACTTTTAGCTTTCATAACATTACCTTTTTTATCTTTTTTTACTTCAAGTTTGTGTCTCATACCAAATGGATCATCTACTGGAGTACTTAGAGGATCTATTACCTCTACTTCTTTATCTGGATCATATTCTTTAAATGGTTCATATATTCTATATATTCCATCATCATCTACTTCCCATTCATCCCATATATGAACACCTCTATTTTGAAGTTCTCTAACATCATTACTTCCCATTTGCCATATCCACAACATCTCAATTATAGCTTGACGTGAAAATAATTGCTTTGTTTGCAATATTGGAAATTCTTGTCTTAAATCAAAATGTAAAGTATATGATGGAATTTTAATAGTATTAACACCTGTTCTATTTTTAACTTCGATTCCTTCTTTTAATATTTTTTGACATAATTTTAAATATTCTTTATCCCACTCCGTCATATTAAACCTCCTTAAAAGATAGTTAATTTATTAATTTTACTACTTGTTTCTTTCAATAATTCATCTACAATAGTACTTACTTCTTTTCCTATTTCATCTATTGACTTAATATCTTCAATTTTTGTATATTTTTTTGATTTAATACAATTAATATAATGCCAATTATATAACTTAGCAATTTCAACATAATTCTTTTCAGCATGTTTTAAATATTCTTCATTATTTTCATTTCCATCTGTAGAAGTTCTACTCTTTCTTAATTCTTTTGCTGCTTCAAAAGGCATATGTAAAAATATTACTTTATCAGGTCTAGGTAATTCACATAAATTGAACTCTAATTCTTCAATAAACTTTAATATTTTATCTCTATCTTTTTTTGTTTTAGCTTTACATGCTTGATGTCCCATATTAGAAGTAACGTATCTATCTAAAATAATAATATCATTTTTATATATTTCACTTTCTATTTCACTAAGAAAATTATATCTTCTATCAGCAGCATAATATAAACTACTTACCAAAGGATCTACATTAGCACTAGTTTCAGGAAAGAATGATTCACTTATTTCACTTTTACCAAGATAAGGACCACCAACTATTTTTCCAGTAGGAGTATTATATATTGGGAATGAATAACTCTTTACTTTTACTTTTTTATTTTTTAAATATTCTAATAATTTCTTACTTTGTGTTTCTTTTCCACTTCCATCAGTTCCTTCAATAACAAGGATTTTAGCTCTTTTCATAATACCCTCCTAAAAAAAATAACATGGGTAAAACATGTTAAATTTTCTATAATTAACATTAATATTACCTCTAAATTAATTGTACAAAATTTAAAAGTAAATATCAATTAAAACAATTATTCATTATCATATTTCTTAGTCCATAATGTAAATCTGTCAAATAGAATAAATGATCCTTCTTTTACACTTACAAGTTCTAAATCAGATGATTTCATTGTTCTTTCAACTTTATAAACAACTTTATATCCATAGCCAAAGTAAGAAACTTCTTCATCACTACTTTGTGATAATGAAACTAAAGCTGGTTTACAAATATTAGAAGCACTTTTAATTCTAAAACATTCTATACATACAAAAGCTGCATAAACAAATATTAAAGAGAAAACAAAGCCCAATACTTTTTTCATAATTATTATCCTTTCATTATACATATTATATCAAATACTAGTTATTTTTAATAGATTATATTTATTTATTATGCTAAAATATATTTGGTGATAAAGTTATGGATAACAAACAAAAAACCATTGTATTTAAAGTAAGTGATAATATCAAAGAAAAAATGATTGATTACTATAAAGATATGGTAACAGGTAAACCACCATATAGTGTTTTTCAAGTAAAAGATTATGATTGTGTCACTACATTATATGAAAGTGGAAAGGTAATGTTTCAAGGAATCGGTGCTGATATTGAAGCAAATATGTGGAAAGATTTAGAAAGTCACTTTAATGATAGAAATATTGATAAAGAAATAGAAGAAAAAGATGAAAAATTAAATGATAAAACATATTATTACTATGATGCTATTGGTAGTGATGAAGTTGGTACAGGTGATTATTTTGGCCCTATTATAGTTAGTGCCACTCTTGTAACAAAAGAAACAAGAAAATTACTTGAAGATTTAAAAATAATGGATTCTAAAAAAATGACTGACGATAAAATTAGAAGAGATGCTCCAATACTTATGAAAAAATTACCATACGTTACATTTACTTTATCAAACTCAAAATTTAATGAATTAACCAAAAAAGGATTTAATATGAATAAAATAAAAGCAATCCTACATAATAAAGTTTTATATGAACTTTCTAATAAAGGATTTGCTTATCATAAAATAATAGTTGATCAGTTTACTAGTCCAAGAAGTTATTTTAGTTATCTAAAACAAGAAGGAATAACAGAAAAAGTAACAAAGATTACATTTTTAACTAAAGGTGAAAGTAAACATTTAAGCGTTGCAGCAGCTAGTGTTATAAGTAGATATCTATTTTTACAAGAAATGGACAAATTATCAGAAAAATATGGTGTTACAATCTTAAAAGGTGCAAATGATAAAGTTGATGAAATAGGAAAACAAATAGTTAAAAAATATGGAAAAGAAGAATTATATAAAATAACTAAAATTAATTTCAAAAATACTGAAAAAATATTAAATAGTTAATAATATAAAGTATTATATATTTTTCTATAATTAATTATTAAATAATTCAATATAAAAAGTAAGTCAAAATTAAAAAATACTCGTTTGACTTACTTTTTTATTTATTGTATTTTTGAAGTGCGTTTGGTGATAAATGCTCTTCTTTTTATTTTTATTCATTCATTTTGACTTCTATTTTAAAATTATTATTGATTATTAACTATATAAACTACAAACTCTATTGTTTATCACCATACGTTTTAATAGATAACCCAAGAGTTTTTATAGATTCATCTATTTTTTGATTTATATCTTCTAAAGACTCTTGGCTTTTATTTGTTCCTAAAAAGTTAATTCCTTTAGTAGAAAGTCTACACATTTGTATATAATTATCTAATATATCAAGTAATATAAACCCTTTATCATATATACATTTAATCAAATAATTAATTTCAGAATTACAAAGTGGTGAATTATATTTTTTTAATTTAAGAAGAGATAATTTAATATTAAGTAGTCGTTTATTTAGTTTTTTATACTCTTCTTGTGTATATTTTATTTTTTTTATTAAATCATCAGCTATTTCTAATTGTCCATTTTGAAAAACAATAGAAACCAACTTAGCGAAATATGCTTCAAATTCCATAAGTTTTAATTTTAATAATGTCATATTTCCAAGTATATATGTTTTATTGCAATTACTATTAGTAATTTTAAAACTTTCTTTTATTTGAGATTTTTCTTGTTTTGATATTTCAATAGCGCTTTCAACTGAATATGATTCACCAAAAGTACTTGCCAATAAATGATTTAATTCATCAAAATCAATTTCTTCATCTTCAAGTTCTTCTTCATCAATTATTTTATCTTCATCTTCCATAATTTTCCCCCCCCTACTTATCAGATAGCTTTTTAATTTTATCTAAAATATTAATTGCTTCAATTGGTGTTACTTCATAAGGATTTATTTCTTTAATATAATCTCTTAATTCATCTTTGTTTTCACTATCAAAATCTAAAGATAATTGTTTTACTTTTTTACCTTGGCGTGATTCTTTACTTTCATAAACATTTAATAGCTCATTTGCTTCTTCTATTACACTATTTGGAAGGCCTGCTAGTTTTGCAACATTAATACCATAACTCTTATCAACAGCACCATCTAATACTTTATGCAAGAAAGTTATATCTTCCCCTTCTTCACTAATTGTAACATGTACATTTTTAACATTATCTAATTTATATTCCATATCTGTAAGTTCATGATAATGAGTTGAAAACAAAGTCTTACATTTTATATTTTTTGAAATATATTTTATTATTGATCCAGCCAAACTCATTCCATCATATGTACTAGTACCTCGGCCTAATTCATCAAATAATATCAAACTATTTTGAGTGGCATTCTTAAGAGCATTGGCACTTTCTTTCATTTCAACCATAAATGTACTTTCTCCACCAACCAAATCATCGCTAGCACCAATTCTTGTA
Organism: uncultured Mycoplasmatota bacterium; assembly: GCA_946413985.1. Lineage (GTDB taxonomy): Bacteria > Bacillota_I > Bacilli_A > RF39 > UBA660 > CAG-1000. The sequence continues at coordinate 68,523 of CAMKMS010000002.1, read as the reverse complement.
AAAATCTTATCAAAAATTGGTAGATTACATTTTTTGGCTGGTACATAAGAACCCATTTGATTTAAAATTGCAATAATTCCAAGTTGTCTCATATAAGTACTTTTACCACTCATATTAGGACCAGTTATTATTAAAATATTTGTATTTTCATCCAATATTACATCATTATCAATATATTCTTTATCAATTACACTTTCAACTACTGGATGTCTTCCACCTATTATTTCAATAACATGATTTTCATTAATAGTTGGTCTTACAAAATTATGTTCTTCTGCAATAGTTGCAAAATCACAAATAACATCTAAATATGCAATATAACTTGATACTTTTTGAAGCGAAGAAGTATATTTTTTTATTTCTTCTTTTATTTGATTAAATACGTCATATTCTAAAGTATTTAATTTATCTTCAGCATTCAATATTAGATTTTCTTTTTCTTTTAATAAAGGATTAATATATCTTTCTGCATTAGTTAACGTTTGTTTTCTATCATATCCATATTCTTCTTTTACAAGAGAAACTTGTCCTTTTGGTATTTCAATATAATAACCAAATACTTTATTGTATCCTACTTTTAATCCTTTAATACCGGTTCTTTCTTTTTCTTCACTTTCAAATTTAGAAATAAAATCTTTACCATTAGTTTTAATACTTCTTAACTCATCTATTTCACTATTAAATAAAGGTTTTATTATTCCGCCTTCTTTTATAGAAATAGGCGCTTCTTCTATAATTGATTTTTCTAATAATTCATATAAATCATCAAATGTTTCTAAAGGTTCTAATGAAAGCTCACTAATTAAATTATTAATATCTGGTAGTACTTTTAAACTAGTTTTTAATTGAATCATATCTCTTGGATTTAAAGAAGAACAAGCCACTTTACCAGTTAATCTTTCTAAATCATATATTTGATATAAAAATTCTTGAAGTTCACTTTTAATTAAAAATTTATCAACTAATTTACTTACTAAATCTTGTCTTTTAATAATCTCTTCTTTATTAACACTTGGAGAAATAATATAACTTTTAAGTAATCTACTTCCCATAGCAGTTTTAGTTTTATCCATAAATCCAAGTAAACTATTTTGACGCATTTTATTTCTTATAGTTTCAACAAGTTCTAAATTCTTAATACATTCTTTATTTAATTCTAAGAATAATTTATTATCAACTATTTCTATATGTTGTAAGTGACTTAAATTCTGTTTTAAAGAAGATGCTAAATAGTTTAAAACTAATGATGTGTTTTTAATAATTCTTTCATCCTCTATTCCATCAAATATATTATATTTATAATTTTTATCATCATTGTAATATGATATCAATATATTATAATTTGTTTTTAATTTATGAATAATACTAACATCAAAATTATCTCTTAGTACAACTTCTTTTATATTCAAATTAACTATATGGCTTATTAATTTATCTTCCTCATGACTAATATATGTTGCATAAACTTTTCCACTTAATAAATCTGCATAAGATAAAATATATGTATAAGATAAATCACTAATACTAGCAATAAAATTAAAATCTTTTTCATTAACCATTTCAGTATTAGTAATAGTTCCAGCACTAACTACTTGAATTACTTCTCTTTTAACAATACCTTTTGCATATTTTGGATCTTCCATTTGTTCACATATTGCTACTTTATATCCTTTTTCTATAAGTTTTTCTAGATATACATTTACGGCATGATGTGGAACACCACACATTGGAACTCTTTCTTCAAGTCCAGCATTTTTACCAGTTAAAGTAAGTTCTAGTTCATGTGATGCTGTTATTGCATCATCAAAAAACATTTCATAGAAGTCTCCCAATCTATAAAAAAGTATAACGTTTTCATAATCAGCCTTAGTTTTGAGATATTCCCTCATCATAGGACTAACACTCTCAAGTTTTACATCTTTTCTTTCCATAGCAATTATTATATTACAATTAATATTTTTTTTAAAGAAAAATTCAATTTTATATTTAAATAATTATTAAAAAAAGAGGTTTATACCTCTTTTTATTAACAAATATCATTACTATCTAAAAGAATTGTTGCTGGCCCATCATTATATATTTCTACTTTCATATCTGCTCCAAATATTCCTGTTTCAGTATGTATGATTTTTTTTAATTCTTGATTAAAATAATCATATAGTTTTGTTGCTTCATTTGGAGCCATAGCACTTACAAATGAAGGACGTCTTCCTTCTTTACAATTTGCATATAAAGTAAATTGCGAAATACTAAGAATACTACCACCAATATCTAGAATACTTTTATTCATTTTGCCATTTTCATCTTCAAATATTCTTAGATTAATTGTTTTAGAAATCATCTTATCAACTATTTTCTCATTATCTGTTTCAGTAAATCCAACAAATAACACATATCCTTTATCTATTTTACCATTTACTTTGCCATCAATTGTTACTTTACTATTTCCACTTCTTTGAATAAGTATTCTCATTAAATTATAATCCTTTCAACATTTGATACACTATTTAAAAGTTTAATATCATCTATAAATTTATGTAATGAATTAATATCTTTTACTTTAAGAGTAGTATCATAAAATAATTCTTTATTTCTATTTATTAAATTAATTGAATCAATATTTACCTCATTTTTAGTAGCAATTGATACTATATCCATTAAAATATTTGAAATATCATTAATATATATTTTAAGTTTTGCAGTATACTTATTTTCATTATTATCTTCCCATTTAGCTTCTATAATTCTTTCACTAGAAAGATCAATATTTGGACAATTCTTAGCATGTATTTTTACACCATATCCACGAGTAATATAACCCACTATTTCCTCTCCATAAACAGGATTACAACATGTTGCTAATGTGGATAAAATATCACTAGATCCAGCAATTATAATACCATTTCCATTTGATTTTCCTTTTTTAGGTAAAATAACTTGTTTTTTCTTTGGCTCTTGTATTTCTAATTTAGATAAAATCGTTGAAGGTAAATGTCTTAAAGTAGAAACTGAAAAATAAATATCATCAAGTGAATCTAAATTAAGGCTTTTACAAATAATATCAACATTTTCATCTGTAAATACTTCACTAAATTCCATATTTCTTTTTTTACATTCAGCTACTAACATTTCATGACCAAGATCTAAATATTTTTGTCTTTCTGCTTTATAGAAATAGGATTTTATTCTAGACCTTGCTCCTTCAGTTTTAACTATTTTTAACCATCCACGTGAAGGGGCATGTCCTTTTTGAGTAATTAATTCTACTAAATCACCATCAGATAGTTCATAATCAAGTTTAACCATTTTAGAATTTACTAATGCACCAGTTGTTGTATTACCAACTTCACTATGAATTTTATATGCAAAATCTATTGGAGTAGCCCCTTGAGGTAACTCAATAATATCTCCTTTTGGAGTATAAACATATATTTCACTTTTTTTAAGCTCATCTTTGATATTTACAAAGAAATTCATATTCTTCTCTATATCATTTACTTCTACAAGCACTCTAAATTGTTCAAGTAGTTTATCTAAATTATTTTTAACACTACCATCAATTTGTTCTTTATAACTCCAGTGAGATGCAATTCCTTTTTCAGCAATCTCATCCATTTCATAAGTTCTTACTTGCAATTCATAAATTTTCTTTTCTTCACCAAATATTGTAGTATGTAAACTTTGATACATATTTGGTTTTGGATTAGCTATATAATCTTTAAATCTATTAGGTATAGGTTGATATTTTGATTGTACAAGACCAATTACTCTATAACAATCCTCTATATTATCTACAAGAACTCTAATACCAAGTAAATCATAAATATCATCCCATTTTTTTCCAGCTTTTAGTTTATTATATATACCTCTAACTGATTTAACACGAGATAATATTTCGTATTTTATATTATGTAAATCAAGTATTTGCATAATCTCAAATTTCATTTTTGATAAAGCTTTTTCAAGCTCTGCTTTAGATGCATTTATTCTATCTAAGATTTTATTATATTCAACTGGATCAGAATATTGCAAACACAAATCTTCCATTTCACTTTTTATTCTTTTCATTCCAAGTCTATGTGCCATTGGAATATAAATATTTTGTGTTTCATCTATTATATATTTCTGATGATTTTCATCATGAACTTTAAGCGTTCTTAAATTATGAAGTCTATCAGCAAATTTTATAAATAAAGTTGCCGGATTATCACATAGTCCAACTATAATTCTCCTATATTTTTCAGGATTATTTATTTTAAAAGTTTGTCTTAAATTGCTTATCTTAGTAACTGCACTCACTATATTAGCGCTTTCTGTTCCAAATTCATTTTCAATTTCTTCATAAGTCATTTTCTTTAAAGAAATAGCTTCATGAATTAAAGCACACCCAATAGTTAATGGATCCATTTTAAGAGTTGCTAGTATATAAGCAACATTTATTGGATGTAATATATACTCCACTCCTGTTTCTCTTTTCATACCAGCATATATAGTTGTTGCTCTTTCATAATAGCCATTAATAAATTCGATATATTCATCAGCCATGTATGACTTTAATACATCCATTAATTCTTGATAAGTATAATCTTTTATAATTATCACATCCTTTTAATCATTAATTCCTTTAATTTTTAACTCATGTACTTCATCATCGTCATCATCATCAGGTTTTAACATACTTCTTCTTTCAAGTGAAATCCATATTCTTGGACCAATTAATAATGAAGAAATTGTACCAGCTATCAAACCTATTAAAACTGCAATATTAAATGTAAATATATCACTTAAACCAATAAGTATTAATGTTAAAACAGATACTATTGTAGTAATACTAGTCCAAATATTTCTATTAATTGTTTGAACTGAAGAAGTATTAACTAAAGATCTTAATTCTTCAACAGTAAGTACTTTTTTATTTCTGTATAGTTTACTTCTATTCTCTCTAATTCTATCAAATACGACTATTGTATCATTTATTGAATAACCAATTATAGTTAATAATGCAGCAACAATTATAAAGTCAACTTTAATATGAAGAACTGCAAATATACTTAAAATAATTAATACATCATGAAGAAGCATTAATATGCCAGTAATTGCATAATTAAAGTTAAATCGAATTGTTATATAAATTATTATTGCAACAAGTGAATATAATAGTGCTTTAATTGCATTCTTTGTTAAAGTTTTAGTAACTAAATTACTAATTTCACTTACTGAAACTGAAATATTTAATTTTTCAAAATCTTTCTTTATTTTTACTTCTTCTTCCTCATTTAGAATAGTATTTAGTTTTATATAGCCTTCTTTTTTATTTCCTAAGTAATAATCATAATCTCCTATTTCATAGTTAGATACTACTTTTTTAACATCATCAAAATTAAAACCATCTTTACTTGATAATACAATATTTGTTCCACCTGTAAAATCTACTCCAAAATTAAATCCTCTAAATATAATAAATCCAACACCCAAAGCAATAATTATTAAAGATGCAATCATAGGATATTTCGCTATATTTACATAATTTCTTTCTTTCTTATTAACAAATTTTCCAACAAATAAATTAGTTTTATCTTTAAATACTCCACTTTTAACTGTCATAGAAAGAATAATTCTATACAATATAACTGTTGTAATAGCAGTAACAAAAATTGTAATAATTAACATAGTTGCAAAACCTTTAACACTAGATTCACCAAATACATATAATACAATTCCTGCTATAAGTGTTGTAATATTTGAATCTACTATAGATTTTAAACTATTTTTATTAGCTTCTTTAAATGAAACATTTAATTTAGAATTCTTATTTAATTCATCTTTAACACGTTCATTTGAAATAATAATTGAATCAACAGCCATACCAATACCTAGTATTAATGCTGCTATTCCTGTTAAAGTAAGAACTCCTCCTACCATATTAAATATTCCAAATACTAAAACAACATAAGCAAATAAACAAATACTACCAACAATTCCACTAAATTTGTAATTGAAAATTAATATTAAACAAATAATAGCAAGTGTAATTAATCCTGCGATTCCTGTTTTAGTAATAGTTTCTTCTCCAAATGATGGACTTACACTTTTAGGAGTAGATTCCTCTGTTAATTTAGTTGGAAGAGATCCACTATTTATTAAATCAACTAATGTTTTTGCTTCTTCTTCAGTAAAACTACCTTCAATGACAACATTATTACTATTCAAACCTTTATTAACATAAGCAGCAGAAATACATTTTAAATTACCTTTACTTCCACATGTCCCGTTTTGGCCTTCATAACTATCTGTTGCTTCATCAAAATCCAACCAAACAACCATCATATTTTTTCCACTTGTACGTTTACTTAAATTGTTTGTAACATTATAAAACTTTTCAATATCTTTAATATCTAATTTTACTTGATATGCAAGAGTTTTATCATTTTGACTTAAAGATGCTCCTCCACGACCTAATACTTCACTAGTTAGTAATAAATTATCTTCTGTATCTCTAAAAGATAAAACTGCAGTGGTACTAATTCTACTTCTTGCTTCATCTTCATTTGATACTCCAGGTAATTGAACTCTAATTAAATTATCACCTTCAATAGTAATAACAGGTTCACTTACACCTAAAGTATCTATTCTTTTTACAATAGCATTATATGTTTTTGATAAGTCTTCGCTTGTAAGACTTTTATCTTTTTCAAGTGGTTCAACATTATATAATATTTCAAATCCTCCTTGTAAATCAATTCCATATGAAATATTATTAATAATTGGTTTAATTAAAAATAATCCTCCTACTAATAATATTAATAGTATAATTAATGGTTTTATTATTTTTTTCATGTTTACCTCCCTAAAATAAATCTTCCTTATCCATTATTAAATCTTCTTTTTCTTTATAATCCTTTACTTTTCTCATGGCATATTCATTTAAATCATAATTATTAGCATACAAAATATCATTAATAAGTTCATGCAATTCTAAGTTTTCCTTACTTTTCCAAACATTTTCAACAAGATAATTCCAAATATCTTTTTCAGTGACGTACTTTAGTCCTAACCTTCTTGTTTCTTTTTGCTTAGAATATAATGCAGGTCTTACTCTATCATATAATTCTTTCAAAGATTTAAATTCAATATTATCTTCCATAAAATTCACCAACTTAATTATACAATATCATAAACAAAAAAGGAACTTAAAGTTCCTTTTTATTTTATAAAATTGATGATGTGGCTACTTCCAATACCACTTTTACTCCACCTGTTGTATTATCATTATAAGCAGTTGGTGTATTATTATTATCAAAATAGTCAGAAGGGGTATATGCAATAATATAACTAGAACTCCAAGCAGACCCCATTAAGAAACATTGTTTTTGAAAAACTAGTACATTATCATATGATCTTAAAGTTCTTCCTTTATCTAAATCAGTAATTTGTGGAATTCTACCAACCATATTAAATGAAACAAAACCGCTTAAATAATCTATATATTGATTAACATAATATGCAACACTATAATTGCTACCAGATGCATCTTTATAATCATTATCATAAACAAATGCATATGGACTAGTACCCAATTTACCAGGATATTTTTTATTATTACCAGTTTTTCCTTCCCAATATTTTGAACCAGAAAATGCAACACAACCATATTTATTAAAATTGTTTATATATCCATTAGCACCAGAGCTTTGGAGTCCTTCTTGAGCACTTGTAACCAAAAAATTCCCAACATTTAAATTATACTTCGCAATTACTGTTGTTTTACTTGAATCAGATTCCAAAACAATAAAATGTTCAGTATCAATTGCCACTTCATCTCCAAGTGTTAAAGTTCCAGGAGTTGCTTGATATATAATATCAAACTTTCTGTTTTTCTCTTTTGTTAAAAGAGTTGTGCCTTTAAATACATTATTATTTTCTATTTTAATTATATCTTCATTTCCAACACTAGCTATTTCTTCTGCTTCAGTTATATCAGTAATAAGAAGGTTAGCTCCATTATACTTATATTGAAAAGTATTATCTGTAATATAAAAATCTGTTATTTTTCCAGCCTTATTTAATTTAATATAATAGTCTATTTCTTCTCTTCCACTTAATTTCAATTTTTTTCCTGTACAATCATTACATCTTGAATATAGTTGATCATTTGTTTCAAACATTGAATCACTCATCCATTGATTTTGAGCTGTTTTATATATTTGTTTACACTCTGTTAAAAATGAATTCTTTTTTGCTTCTTTAAACATTTCAATTGTATTTGGAAGAGCTATTAATACTAATATTGCTAATATTGCTATTACTGCAAGTAGTTCTACTAATGTAAATCCTTTATTACTCTTCATATTATCACCTATTCTAATTATACAACTTTTTTTATAAATAAAAAGAACTATTTTATAGTTCTAATTATGCTTGTATTATCATATTTAATTGACTTTAATATAGAAAGTGCTGTTTTATAATTCATATTCTTGATTTGAGAGTATTCATTAAAATCTACTTTACCATCAATTAATATAGATTCACAAATATTATATTCAATGTCTTCTATATTATCAAAATCTAAAATATATGATTTTAAGAAAAGTTTTTTCTTTCTTTCAAATTCTATTTTATTTAATGATATTTTTTTAATATCTTCTTTAATTCTTTCAATAAATTTATTTCCATCATTACATGTTGCACTAACTATTATTACTACATAATCATCAATAATATTAACTCCACTACTCATGCTTATAATAAGACCTTCATTTTTATACTTTTCATATAAAGATGATGATGAAGAAAAATTACATGAAAGAATGATACTAATATAATATCTCAAAAAAACATCACTTTTAAAATTGAATCTATTTTTTTTCATTTTTATTGCATACTTAACTCTAATATTTTCAGAGTCTTTTTTAATTTCTTCATATGCAACATTCACATTTTCATTTTCTTTATCTGTTATTCTTGCTGGTATATTTTTTTTCTTAAGTTTTAATCTATCCATATATTCATGAATGATATTACTTACCTCTTCGGGATCAAAATTGCCAGTAACAATAATAAACGTATTATTTGGAACATAATAGTCATCATATATTTTATTTAAACTTTTAGCAGTTATTTTTTCTATATCACTTCTTTCACCAACAACGCTTGATTTTACATAAGAAGAATTAAATAAATTGTTAAATAAACTATTGTACATAAAACTATTTATATCATCTTTGTACATATCTATTTCTTCACCAATAATACCTTTTTCTTCAAGCACATTTTTTTCATTGATATCAGTATTATAAAAAATGTCTAATAATAATTTTAAATTTTCTATTAAATTAATACTGCCAAAAATATTATAATTTGTTCCATAATAATTAGTCCATGCATTAGCAAGACTACCTAACTCATTTATTCTCTTTGAAACACTTATGTTTTCACTTAATGCCATAACTTTATGTTCTAAAAAATGAGCACTTCCTGGTATCACATTAACTATTTCATTACCTACTTTATACTTATTAATTCTAGCTCCATATTTAACAGAAATTGATATATAAAAATTCTTAGTTTTATTAGTTGGATATAAATATACATCTATACCATTACTTAGGGTTTCAACATATACTTTTTCATCTACTTTTTCAAATGAACACTCTTTCATTACATTTTATCCCCCTTTAACATATAAATAGTATTTAAATGTATTTTTTTATTTAGTTCTATTACTTCTTCTATTGTTACTTCATTTATTTTTTCTCTAGTAACTTCAACATCTTCAATACTATCAAATTCTAAATTAAAGTAATGATTTATTTGAGCTACACTATCATCATAATAGTTATTAATATACGTATTAATCATCTTTTTAGCAGAAGAAAATAATCTTTCTAATACTTTTTTATCACTCATACTACTCACACATGATTTAATAAGTTCAATAGTTTTATCATAATTCTTTTTATTAATACCAGCATAAATAGTAAGTGATGGATTATATCTTGTTACATAAGAGCCAATAGAATAACAAAGGGAATTTTCTTCTCTTACAATATTAAACAATATTGAATCATTCATTGTTCCAAGAATAGTATTATAAACTCTTAATACATGATTAAACTCATGATAATTCATTTTATCTAATTTGTAACCAATATATAATTTTGATTGATTAAAATCTAAACTATCTATCTTTTCTGTAACTTTATTCTCAAATTTACTTTTAATCATAAAATCATATTTTTTATTATTTGATTTTATAGAAGAAAACATATCATTTATAATATCAACAATATCATTATTTACATCTCCAAGAATACAAATATCTACTTTAAATGATCCATCAAATAATGCTTTATAAAAGTCATACAGATTTTTAGGATTAACTTTTTCTATGTCTTTTAAAGAAGGAATACTACTATATTCATTAGGAGTACCTTTATACATTATTTTGGAATACTCTATACTTGCAAATAAATTAGGATTATCTTTTATATTTTTAACATTACTAATTGCATCTTTCTTTATTATTTCAAAATAATCATGATTAAATTCATTATTTTTAACATTAGGATTTAATACTATCTCTTTTAAGAAATCAAGTGATAATGATTGATACTTACTTTCTGTATATTTTGGATTAATATATTCAAGTGTAAAAGAAATAGTTTCACACTTTCCATTTATTAAAAATGATGATGATATTTTAGTTCCATATAAATCCTCTCCATAGGATGCAATTTTATTTTTTGTATTATATTTTTTTGAGGAATAAACTAAATTATTTGTTAAAAAATTACCAAAAACAATATCATTTTTATTAAATTCTTTTGTAAAAAATAATACAATTGTTATTGTTTTAAATCTATCTGTATTTATTAAATGATATGTAATATTATTTTTTATTATTTTTTTATATTCCACTTGTACTCCTCCATAGTTTTAAAAAGAAGATTACAGATGAATCTTCTTTTTTATTATTTACAAACTTTAATTTTTTATAATTGACTCTAATGCTAGAACAATCATTTCATCAAGTTTCTTTTCTCTAGATTCTGAATCTATTAATTCATGTGTCACCAAATTATCACTAATTGTAATTAAAGCAGTTGCTTTTTTCATAAATTTTTTTGCATTATATAAAAGTGCAAAAGTTTCCATTTCTACTGCCATACATCCCATATCAGTATATTTTTTATAATCACCTATAGTTTCTTCATTATAAAATGCATCGCTTGTATGAACCCTTCCAACTTTGAGTGGTATACCACTTAATAATGCAGTATTAGTAATATCGCCATTAAGCTCAGTAGATGAATTTATAATATCCATTTCTTCTCTTCCAGATTGTTTGTCGAAAGTAGACTCTGAATAAGAAGAATCAGCAAGTAGTATATCATAAACTTTTAAATCTTCCAAGTATGAACCAGCAGTTCCAATACGAATTATTTTTTCAACATCAAAATCTTTAAATAATTCATGACTATATATTCCCATACTTGGAATACCCATTCCACTTGCAAATACTGTTACACTTACTCCTTTATAAGTTCCAGTGTAAGCAAGTTCTCCTCTTACTTTATTAACAAGGCGAGGATTTTGTAAATACTTTTGAGCAATATAATATGCTCTATTTGGATCCCCTGGCATTAAAACTCTTGGTGCTATATCTCCTTTTTCTGCACCAATATGTACTGTAGACATATATTATTCTTCTCCTTCTGTTTCATCACCATATTTAACAAGAACATCTCTTGGTTTACTTCCTTTAGCAGGACCAACTATTCCACGTTCTTCAAATATATCCATAATACGTGCTGCTCTATTATATCCAATAGAATATTTTCTTTGAATTAATGATGCACTTATTTGTCCCATACGAATAGCATAATTTAATATTTCATCATATAATACATCTTTCTTATCTTCTTCACTTATTCCTGATGATCCACTGGATGTTTCATCATCACTTATAGAAGATGAGCTAATTCTTTCAAATTCATCACTATATCTAGGCCCATGACTTCTTTCTTTAATGAAATCAACTACTCTTTCTATTTCATCATCTGATACAAATGAACCTTGAATACGAGTTGGAGCATTATCATCCATTGGTTTATATAACATATCACCTTTACCAAGTAGTTTTTCTGCTCCTGTCATATCAAGTATTGTACGAGAATCTATACTAGAAGAAACAGCAAATGATACACGAGTTGGTATATTTGATTTTACAACACCAGTAATAATATCTGTTGATGGTCTTTGAGTTGCAACTATTAAATGAATACCAGCAGCACGAGCTAATTGAGTTATTCTCATAATTGACTCTTCTACTTCTTTAGCGGCAACAAGCATTAAATCAGCGAGCTCATCTATGATAACCAAAATAAATGGCATCTTTCTTAAACCACAATCTGGTTTCTTTTTAAGTTCTTTTTCAACATACTCATTATATGTTGATATATTCTTTGTTCCACTATTTTTAAATGTTTCATATCTATCATCCATCATTACAACTATTTTTTGTAATGCAGCAGATGCTTTTTTAGGATCAGTTACAACTGGAGTAAGCAAATGTGGAATTCCATCATATACATTAAATTCAACTTTTTTAGGATCAACAAGCACCATTTTTACTTCATCAGGAGTTGTTCTCATAATAATTGATAATATTATATTATTAATACAAACAGATTTACCACTACCAGTAGCTCCAGCTACTAACATATGTGGAGTTTTATTAATTTCAACATATTTAACATTACCCATTATATCTCTACCAAGTGGGGCAGCTAATTTTGAATCATCTAATTTGTGATTTTTAAACATAGCATCCATTATTTCTCTCATAGATACTGGAATAATATTTTGATTTGGTACTTCAATTCCAACAGTGTTTTTTCCTGGAATCGGAGCTTCAATTCTTACTTCTTTTGCAGCAAGAGCAAGAGCTATTTCACGAGAAATACTAAGTACTTTATTAACTTTTGTTCCTCTTTGAAGTGTCATTTCATATTGAGTAACAGCTGGTCCAACATGAACTTCTACTACTTTTGCAAGCATTCCAAAATCATTAAATACTCTTTCAATCGTTTTAGTATTTTGATTTATTATTTCAGTTGAATTAGCTTTAGAACCTTTATTTTTAGAAGCATCTAATAAATCAATTGGTGGCTTAATATATATTTCATTAATCTCATCAATTTTCTCTTCTTTTATTTCATTTTTAATCTCTTTTACTTCTTCTTTTTTAGGTTCTAAATCTTCAACAGAAGTGATAACTACTCTCTTATCTATTTGTTTATCATCTTCTTCATTCATATCACCAATTAACCTTTGCTCAAGATTTTTATTTTCTTTTACTAGTTTAACTGGTTTTTCATCTTCCTCATCATCATCTTTTCCTCTATTTTGGAAAACAGCAGCAATAGCATGTCCAATATCTGAAAGTGTAATATCAAATATCATTATTAATCCAAATATTACTATAGCTACTATAACAACCATTGTTCCTTCAGTAGAGAATAATGATACAAATGCCCAAGAAATGACAGATCCCACCATTCCACCGCCAGTATTTATATCACTTCCAGTATCAAAAGCAACTTCAACATTATTCATAGTTGTAGTAATTATTTCTTTTCCAGAAAGTTCATTATCACTAATATAATTTAGATGAGAAAACAATAAAAGAGCAATAACTAAAGCATAAACTCCAAGAAGCCTACCTGTAAAATAATTAACTTTACCTCTTTTAGCTATCATTGCAATTCCAAGAATCAATATTAATACAAGTAATAATACTGACCATGTTCCAAACATAAAAATTGCAAATTTCTTTATTAGATTTCCAACTACTCCAAATGAACCAAGACCAGTTATTGATAATAATATAAGTAATAATCCAATTAATTCATTTGCATATGCGAATCCTTTTTTCTCTTTTTTTTGTCTTTTTCTTTTTGCCACAAAAAACCACCTAACTTTCCATCATGTTTAATAATTTTTTTTGAATTCCCGGTTCAACTATATTAATTGCACCTAAAACAAGTTCTAAAGATTTTGTATAGTCTCCATTTTCAAAAGCCTTTGTTCCTTCAATTAGCCCTTTTTCTACATCTTTATTACTTGATCTATATCTATTTCCATAAACTATAGCCATTTCTGCCATAGCTGCAGTTTTAGTTGTACTTGAAGCCGTTTGATACAATTTAAGTGCTAAATCACGAGCAGTATCAACTCTTAAGTTTAATGTTTTAATTGATATTGGTTTCTTATCAATTTCTTTATTTATTTCTTTAACAGCATCATATGCTTCTTTTAATTCAATATAAAACTTACTAGGAATTAATGGTAAATCATAATCTTTAATTTTATACTTAGAATTATTTATAATATTTTTGATTTCATATAATTGATCACGTGCTCTTGCCTCATCCTCTTTTAAACTTCCTAAATTCTTAAGTGTTGTCTCTAATTTATCTTCAACTTTAGATAAATTTACAGCGACCATTTCACACTCATTTGAAAGACGTGAATATGGCATAACTTTAATCAAAGTTCTATCATTTATTGCTTTAAAAGATTCTTTTACCTCATTTAATTCGTTATTTATTTCATCAACTATTTTTACTTCATCATCACTTAAATCATAAGTATCTTTAATATTACCTATTTCTAAATATAAATTCTTAACTATAGATGTTGTTTTTCTTAATCTTTCATCTACATTTATAATTCCTCTTTCAAAATTCTTTTTTCCTCTTTTTTCAGCATCAAAATCACTATAAAGTCCTTCATAATAATCTATTAATGTTTTTAAATCAAAAATAGAATCTTGTAAGTTAAGAACATTTAATCTATCCATTATTTCTTCTATTTTTTTATTTGTTTCTTCAATATTATAATCAATATTTAAATATTCTAGATTATAACCATCTTTAGTCATCTTAGTACTAACACTTTTTATATCACTCATTTTTTTAGGAAGAACCATAGTTGCCATCATTACTATAGTTGGTGCTTCATCTATAACAATGCTTATGTTGTTTATCATATCATCAAGAACTTTAACTATTTTAGACAATTCTTCATATTCTTTATTCTGAACTGATGTTTCAAAAGCACTAAATAATTTATCTATATTTTCAAATTGTAATTCTATTCTATTAGATACATTTTGATAATCATTTTTATTTTTATTATATTTAAAAATAATTTCTCTATATATACTCTTTAATTTTGTAACTGCTTCTCTATTTCTTTCTTCACTTTCAGTAAGATCTCTTATTTCATTCAAAAGAGAAGTAGCTTTTGCTTCTACTAAAAAAATATCTTTTTCACATTTTTGAAGTGCTATATAAGCTCCATCAATATCTTTATTAACACTTAAATTTTCTGCCTCAATTAATTCATCAGTTAATTTTGGCATATCTATTTTTTCAATATCTTCAAATCTCTTTTTCCAATCACTTACTTGTTTTTCTATTTTCTTATTATTAACTAATTTACTAGCTTTTCCTAGTTCAGTTATTAAACTATCGGATATTATCATATTCTTTTCAGTAGTAAGATAATCTATAGTAGCTGAAATATTATTTTTGTTTTTTCTTTTTATAATAAGCCTTAAAACAAATAATAAACCCATAATAACTAAAAATACAAGTGCTATTATTGCTGTTACTTTATTCATAATATCCTCCTAATATATTCTAACATATTTTATATGTTTTTAAAAGAAAAAAGTTGACTTTAGTCAACTATTCTTTTTCTTTTTAAATTTTTCTGTTTACTTTTTACAACAAAGTAATTTCCATCAAAATTCATATCTAATTCATCATCAGGATTAGTATTATAAGTTAATAATCTAAATGAACTTTTACAAAATTCTATATCATCTACATCACTAACTATACTTCCATCTATATTATAAATAATAACTCTATCAAAATTATATGATGAACAAGCATTATAATTTCCATTAGTAATACCCGTTAAATATGGGTATGGAATATCAGGATATAATACTTTTGGTTTTTTCTTTTTAAAAGCAATCATTTCTTTTAATTGCTTTATCATATACTGTCTATTTCTTTTTTCTCTTATTACTTCATTTAAAGGTAAGTTTTCTCCCTCATTATCTCTAATCATATCTTCAATAATAATAGCATGTATTCTTCTTTTTAATTCAGCTATTTTTAACTTTGATAAATCATTAAATGTAGGAACACTACTATTATAAATGTATTCTAAACCAATTTCATCATTTACTTTTACATAATCTGAATTATTTATTAATGCACTTCTTAATTCTATTTGAAGACTTAGAGGCATACACTCATCATTATCAAATAAGTATAATAAATCGTCTTTACTAACATAACAATCATTTTTGTCAATTATTTGCATAACATACCTTTTATTTAAATATATTTTTCCACAAAGAATTTACAACTTTACTAGTGGCTTTACCAATTGTTTTATTAACAAGTTGATCTCCAACTTTTTCAGTTATTGATTTACCTTTCTTAGAACTAGATTTACTTGATGTTTTAAGTGGAGCAGAATATGTTTTTGCTTGAATTTTCTCTTCTTTTAATTTTAATTCTTCTTCTCTTTTCTTTAATTCTTCTTCTCTCTTTTTGTATTCAAGTTCTCTAGCTTCTTCCTCTTCTTTTCTCTTCTTATCTTCTTTTTGCTTTTCTAATTTTTCACTAGCACTTTCTAAATCTTTTACCTCTTCATATTTACCATATAATCTACTATTCTTAATTAGTTCAGCTCTTTCATAATCAGTTATAGTTCCCATTCTACTTTGAGGTGGTAGAATTGTAACTTTTTCAACTATTTCTGGTTCACCTTTTTCATTTTGGAATGATACTAATGCTTCCCCAGTTCCTAAAAGTCTAATCATTTCTGCAGTATCAAACTCAGGATTACTTCTAAATCCATTTGCTGCTGCAGTAATACTTTTTTCATCAGTTTTTGTATATGCTCTTAATACATGTTGTACTCTATTTCCAAGTTGACTTAATATTTCATCATTAATATCACTAGGGCTTTGACTAATGAAATATAGTCCCACTCCTTTAGATCTAATTAGTTTTACTATTTGAATTAAACTCTTAATAACATTTTCTTTCATTTCGCTAAATATTAAATGTGCTTCATCAAAGAAGAATACAAGTTTTGGTTTTTTTAAATCTCCAACTTCTTCTAATTCATTAAATAATGTTGTTAGAAGCCATAATATTAATACTACATAAGTTGTTGGATTTTTAAACAAGCTTTGAGCATCTAAAATATTTATATATCCTCTTCCAGTTTCAGAATCATATTTCATAAAATCTTTTATATCAAATGAAGGAGTTCCAAAGAATAAATTTCCTCCAGCATCTTCTAAATTAAGAACTGCTCTTTTAATTGATGTAACACTTTGAGTTGAAATATTTCCATATTTAACACTATAATGTTGTCTATTATCAATTACATGATTTAATAATGCATCAAGATCTTTTAAATCAATAAGTTCAAGATTTTCATCATCAGCAACTCTAAATGTTACACCTAGTACTTCTTCTTGAGTATCTGTTAAATCTAACATACGAGATAGTAATCTTGAACCAATGCTTTTTACAGTTGCACGAATAGGATGTCCATTTTTACCATAAACATCATAATATGTTGTTGGAAAACTTTTAAGTTCAAAATCTTCAAGTCCCAATTTTTCAACTCTTTTTAATATGCTTTCGCTTGCTTCACCTTGAAAAGGCATACCAGCAAGATCACCTTTAACATCAACAACAAATACTGGAACACCTGCATCAGAAAAACTTTCTGATAACACTTTTAATGTAACAGTTTTACCAGAACCACTTGCTCCAGTAATAAGACCATGACGATTAGCCATGTTTGGTAAAATACAAACTTCTTTATTTTCATTTTTACCAATTAATAATTTTTCATTCCTATACATAATTACTCCTTATTTAAACACATAATATGTCCTTTATCTATCTATTATTTTAACATATCTTTTATTCAAATAAAATAAAAAGTATAAATCATTTATTAATGAATTTATACTTTCATAATTATAAACAATTTATTGTTCTACAAAATATAACATTTCAACATTTTTACGGCCATAATATGATCCATTAATCTCATTTAATGCTGAATTATTCTTTTTATAGAAATATGAAGTTGAGCCTCCACCATCTAGGTTCATACCTACTTTACAATTGTACCTTAACATAATAAGAGTTAAAGCATCTATTGTTAAACCTCCTCTTCTATTACTTTGATCATTAGAAAGAGTTGTAATAGTAATAAAATTATTTTTATCAATTTGGCATATTGATTGACGAAGATTTGGTATAGTACAAAAATCCGATGTGCATTTTGAAGCGCCTGTTCTATTACCTTCCCACAATAGTGCTGGTGCAAATCCAAATGTATATTTTGGCTTGACTGTATTAATAATAGTATTATATGTATCTTCATTTGCATTTTTTATAGTATTATAATCTGATGCATCTTTTTTTCTTCCAGCAAAATAATAATATGTTAAATATCCATCTTTGCCTAGCATATATAAAATTATGTCATTAGTTACATTACCGACTTCTTCAGGCTTAGTAGAATTTCTAATAATTTTGCCATCATGGATTTTAAGTGGTATTCTAGCTGTTCCTATCCAATTTCTATCAGTACAATTTGAACAATATTCAAAATTTTCTCCTATCATTGGACTTGTATTTATTGCAACTAGACCTTTACTATTTAAACTTTTTTCACTAATTTCATTTTGCATTATTTCTTTTGGTAGCTTCCATGTTCTTGGAATTTCTTCTGTTTGATTTTCATTTTTCTTTTTAGTAATTGCCATTTTCAATTGATTATAAGAATCATTAACCCAAACATGAGTTACTAAATAATTGTTATTAGCAGTTCTGTTATTTGCATTACCATACTTTTCAATCCAATATCTAAGTGTACTACTATTATAGTAATCTATAACTCTACCTGTAGGAACTGATGTTAGTATTAATACATTATCATCATTTATTCCATATTGACCCTTTTTATAAGTCCATTTTCCTGTCCAGTTTGTCCATCCATTATCTCCTGTTGGATCATACCATTTAGCTATATTATCTGTATTATTTGGGCAATCATTTTTTACTATTGCTATTGTATCTCCTGCTGATACTGTTTGTGTTTTATAAGGGGCATTTGATAAATTTGCAAAATCGCAATAATACTTAATTGTATATGTTTCGGTATTTTTTTCCCATTGAGCTTTTAAGGTTAATGTATTATTATTAATACCATATTTGCCATTTTCCCATTCCCATTTTCCTGACCAATTTGTCCATCCATGGTCTCCTGTTGGATCATACCATTTATTAAATTTGTATCCTGATTTACTACAATTGGCTGCATTTTTAGCAATTGTCACTGTATTTCCATATAATACTTTTTGATTACTAGGAGGTGTCCCAGTTACTCCATCTCCACACTCATATTTTATTGTATATTCATCTGCAGTCCATTGTGCTTTTAAAGTTGGATTATAATCATAGGACCATGTCCAATTAACTGTATTGCTTGAAGTCCATTTTGTGTTTTTTTGATCTCTCCATTCTGTTTGTTTATTACCTTTCTTTGTACATAAATCACTTGGTAATGTATATTTTTCACCATATTTTATTTCTTTTGATTCTAATTTTCCACTTGGTTTAGTTCCACCATTACAATCAAATGTTATTTTATAAGTTTTTGGTTCCCACACTGCTTTTAAAATCGGATTATAATCATATGTCCATGTCCAATTAACTGTATTGCTTGAAGTCCACTTTATATTTTTTTGATCATTCCATTCCTTTTGTTTATAACCAGGTTTTGTGCATAAATCACTTGGTAATATATATTTTTGATTATATGTAACTGTTTTTGATTCCAATTTTCCACTTGGTTTAGTTCCTCCATTACAATCAAATGTTATTGTATATTTATTAGGGATCCACTGAGCAGTTAAAGTTAATACGTTATTTGCAATACCATATTTACCATTTTCCCATTCCCATTTTCCTGACCAATTAGTCCATCCATGGTCTCCTGTTGGGTCATACCATTTACTAAACGAATATCCTGTTTTAACACAACTGCCTGCATTTTTAGCTATTGTTACTGTGTTTTCGTATAATACCTTTTGATTAGTTGGTGCAGTACCAGATGCACCAGTACCACAATCATATTTTATTGTATATTCATTTTTAGTCCATTGAGCTGTTAGTGTTAATGTATTATTTGCAATTCCATATTTTCCATTTACCCAACTCCATGTTCCTGACCAATTTGTCCATCCATGATCTCCTGTTGGGTCATACCATTTACTAAATGTATAACCTGCTTTTTTACATGTACCAGTTGTTTTTGAAGTTGTAAACGTTTGACCAAATGTGGCAGTTGCATTACCAGGAGCACTTCCTGTAGTTCCGCTTCCACATTCATATTTTACTGTAATTTTAATTGGTTCCCATATCGCATATAAATTTATAGTTTTTTTTACGTCATTTCCGACTTGCTTTAAAAACCAACTATCTCCAATTGTATCTTTAAATTTATATCTTATATTATCAGAACCATCTTTTTTAAAACTCCACCCTTTAAATGTATAACCTTCTCTTATGTCCATTCCAGTTTTTGGGGCAAAGTAATTATCATCCATATTTTCATCATAAATATAATTATCAGAATAATTATTGTCTGTTGTATCATTTTTATAATAGATTATCGTTAATTGTTTAGCTGTCCATTTTGCATAAAGTGTTATATCGTTTTTTTGGTTCCATTTATTATTACTTATTCCATTTTTATTATAATATTCTAAATTAGTACCATTTTTACCCGAATAATACCCTTCAAATATATATCCTTTCTTTGTAGGTACTTCTATACTTGGAAGTGTGATTCCATACGTTGCAACTATATCAGTGCTTCCGTCACTTCCGCCTTGTTTGTCAAAATGTATTTTATTAGTTTCTAGGGGTGTATTTGTACACACAACATATAGTTTTACATCACTTGTTGGAGTATATTTATTTCCACCTAAATATTCAATTTCATTTGAATTAGTTTTAGTGCTATAGCCACAAACATATCCATTCTTTGCTATATTTGGTAATGTTATAAGATTATTACTAAAATTAGCTATTAGTTTTACTGTACCATTTTCTGTTCTTAAATTTTTAAATTGATTAGCATTTACTTTTGTATTTTCATTAGTCCAATCTACATTATTATTTGATTTATTACTTTTATATTGTGCTGTTTGATTATTTCCATTACTATAAGTCCACCCTACAAAAGTTTGATTAGCAACTAATGAAGAAATATTTAAATTACTACCACTTCCGTTATTATCTAAAGTTACTGTATACTTTTTGCTTGGATTATCTATCTTAATCATTTTATTATATACAGCACTAGTTGGTGCATTACTTCCTAAAGTAGCTCCATCTAAAGAATACTCAATATTATATGTAATTGCTTCATAAATCGCATATATTTTTATATCTTTATTAACAACTATAGATGATTCTTCAGAATAGTTTTTTCCACTTCCATCTGCTTTTGTATTCCAACTCTTAAATTGATATCCAAGTTTAATAAATGTATTTTTACTTAATATTGTACTTTTTCCTGCTACAGCACTTTGAATAATTGCATCTTCAGTACCATTATTAGATATATAAGTTATAGTATAATTCTTTTCTCCATTTTTTGACCATCCTGCATATAAGATAGTATCGCTTTCTTTAGTATACTTAACTTTACTTTCACATTTAGAATTATAGTATTGTATTCCTTTTAAATAATCAATATTATCATACCAACCCATAAAAGTATAACCTTTTCTAGTTGGTGCTTTTTTATTAATCTCTGGCATAACATTACCATTTAATACATTAACGCTATTAATTGAATCTCCCATACCGCCATTTAAGTCAAAAGAAACTGTATATTCTATTTCTTTTAACTCACTTAAAATGCTTGGCGAAATAATAGGCTCATTTAATCTATAATGAGCATATAATGTTATACTCTCATTAAAATCTTTAGTTAAATCAACAAGGCTGCCATTTTCTTTTTCTTCATACCAACCTAAAAATTCATAATTCTTACATGTAGGTGTAGGTATTATACAATCAATTTTTGAATTTGAAACATCACATATATGTTTATCATCATTATCACAATTATAATCAAACGTTATTTTTACTTTATTACATGAAGATAAAATAAATAATGCCATTATAAATATAAAACTTTTAACCACTTTTCTCATACAATACCTCTATTCTACAAATAAATTTTAACACATAAAAAAAAGCATGTAAACATTCTCCAAATGTTTAAAAACGCTTTTTTATTTTTATTAACTTTCGTTTATATCTATTAAAGAGAATACTTCTTTATTGTTATTTAGTTCAACAATATTTATAACAGCTCCTACTCCAATAATATTTCCCCCAAGTCCTTTTATAGCATCACTTATAGCATTAACAGTATTACCGGTAGCATAAATATCATCTACTATATAAAAGTTTTTATTACTATAATCTTCATTTACTAATTTAGGAAGTTCAAGAGTATCGCGTCCATATTCTTTTTCATAATCAAATGTTGCTGCTACTGTTGATGGTGGCAATTTACCTTTTTTTCTAACTGGAATACAACCACAATTTAAGTTATCACTTATTGCCATTCCAAATAAGAAACCTCTTGCTTCTGGAGCAACTATATAATCTATATTCTTATCTTTTAATTCACGAACAAATATTTTAACAATTTCTTTTAATGTTTTCTTTTGAATAATTAATGGATTAATATCTATAAATTCAATTCCTTTTGTAGGAAAATCCATTTCAGTTCTAATATTAAGTTCACTTTTTAATTTGTTTTTTAATATTTTCATTTAATTCTCCCTATAATTTTTAATAAATAATCACATACTTTATTACTTGATTCACTTAATAGATTATCATATGTTTCTTTACTATTTCCTTTATAAATTGAGTCAGATATTCCTCTAATAATTAAACAAGGAGTGGCACATAAAAAACACACATGAGAAATACTAGCCCCTTCCATCTCAACACATAGACCATCAAATGCTTGACTAATCATCTCTCCTTCTTTTTTATCAGTTATAAATTTATCTCCACTTGCTATAACTCCAAAATGAACATCTTTTTCATTTATACTTTTACATATATCTATTAATTCATTACTATTATTTATATATATTCCTATTCCAGGAATAAAACCTTTTTCATGATTAAATTCAGTAATATCAAAATCATGTTCAACCATTTTAGTTCCAACAACTATATCTTTTAAAAGCACATTTTTAGAAATACTACCTGCTACACCCACATTAATAATATAATCTGGATTCATTTTATCAATTAATAGTTGAGTTACCCTTGAAGAGTTTACTTTTCCAACTCCACTTTCTGTTAATATACAACGATTATCATTAATCAAACATTCATAAAATGTAACATCATATACTGTTGTTTCACGAGAGATAGATACACTTTTTAATAGTTCATCTAATTCTTCTCTCATAGCAAATATAATACCTATTTTTTTCATCTACATTGTCACCTCCATTACAATTGAAATAATAATTGCAATTACTACTACTATACAAATATTTTTTACTGCATATTTAAAATTATAACCATTAGTTATTTCACTACTATTAAACTTAACATTATTTTTTGATGTTTTTTTAATTAATATAAGACTGATAACATACAAGAAAATCGTACATATTATAAATAATACAATTGAGCCATTCATCTTACTAAATGCAAAAGTATCATATAAAGTATGTATTATTGCAGGTAATAATATACTTAATAACATATATTTATTTGAACTTCTTTGATTATTATTTGTTTCCTCAATTTTAGCTTTTCCTAAAAAATAACCCATCATAACACCAGTACAAGTATGTGCAGGTACAGATGTAAAAGCACGAAGTAATCCAGTTAAAGCACCATTTGATATTACATATAATATATTTTCTATTAAAGCAAAACCTAAAGAAACAAATACAGAATATACAATCGCATCATAAGCTTCATTAAATTCTCTGTCTTTGTAAACAACTTTATAAGATATAATCCATTTTGCAAGTTCTTCAATTAATCCAATTCCAACAAAACAATATAAAAATGTTTTTATTATTATTTCTTCCCCAGTAACTTTGAAAAAAATATCTAAAAATAATTCTACTAATACAACAGGAACAATTGAAAACACTCCCCATAACATAAGTTTTTTAAGTAAACTTTTAGGTTCTTTTTCTATATCTTTTTTATATACATATAAACATACAAGTACAACAGGAAGTGCGGCAATAAAAACTAATGTATTCATACAATCACCTATTTTATACTTAAATTATAACAAAAAAAGACTAATTTTATTATTTTTTTTAGTCTTCTTTACATTAATCTATATTAATTAATTCATAATCAGTACTTCCAAGTCCAAGACTCATAGCATATTCTGTTATATGTCTTCCTACTCTAGTATCAATTCTCTCTCTTAATTTTTCACTACCTTTTTCTTGTGAATTAAAAACCATATCAAGAAAAGCTTGATCATTAGCAACTGGATCTAATGAGGCAACTATTCCTAAATCACTCATAACTGGCTTACTTTGATTTTTATCACAATCACAATCAACTGATAAATAATTCATAACAGTAATATATACAATTGGTTTATTTTGACTTTTTAAATAATCACTTACAGATGCTGCAGCTTCGGCCATAGATTCAATAAAATCTTTTTGTTCATATTTACAACTCCAACATTCATCTGGATCTTCACTTTGTCCACAACTATGAATATAAGCTTTTCCATTTCTAGAAGCGATTCCAATTGATTGATTTTTAAGATTAGCTCCAAATCCACCCATAGCATGTCCTTTTCCATGAGCAAGATTCAATATTGAATCATAATTATCAAAATTTGATCCAATAATATCATATTTTAAATGGCGTCCTTTATTAACGGGTATTTTCTTCTCGCTTACTGCATCCATAATATCTACATTTGCAAAAGAAGTAAAACCATGTTCACGAGCAACTTCCATGTGTTCTTTTGCATTATTTCTTTTACCAGGATAAGCAGTATTACATTCAATAATTGTTCCATTTAATTGTTTTACAAGAGGAGAAATTAAATCTGCTTTCAAGTATCCACTACTTCCTTTTTCTCCAGTTGAAACTTTTACTCCTACTTTACCAGGAAGATCTACTCCTAATGCTTTATATATTTTAATTAAATTTTCTGCATTAATTTCTTTAACAAAATATACTTTTGATTTTTCCATTACTTTATCCTTTCTAAATCTTCATCATTTTTAATTCTAATTACTTCACTTATAAATTCATAATTTGATAATGACTTTTTAACTTGTTCTTCACCAGTTGATCCACTTGTAAAAAATACTTTTACATCTTTATTTTTAAAATCATAATATTCTAAAAAAGAATTAACTATATGAGGACATGTATACCACCAGCAAGGAAATCCAACATAAATAGTATCATACTTATCAATACTATCTAACTTATCCACAAAATCAACTCTACTAGTTTTATCTTTCATTTCCTTACTGCTTCTACTAAGTGGATTCATCCAATTTAAATCACTTTCTGAATATAAAACTTCAGGTTTAATTTCAAATAAATCTGCATTTAGTTTTTCACTAAGTTTTTCTGCAACACTTCTTGTTACACCACTTGCTGAAAAATAAGCTACTAATTTCATATAATCACCATCCTACTTTTATTGTATCATATAAACTCTATTTATCATAATCATCTAAAAAACTTTTATATATTCCATCTTTTTTAGTTCCTAAAACACAATTTAAATTTATATTATCAAGTGCAGTAAAAATATTAACTGCTATATTAGGATTAGTTTTACTCATTTCATTAATTAATTTTTTCATTTCACGTCTTTTACTTAGATTTTCATCTAATAAACTTCTTTCAGTAAATTTACAAGCACAATTTATAAAAGATAATTCATTTGATTTTGCCCAAGCAATAACATCTTTTTCACGTATTAAAAACATTGGTCTAATAAGTTCAATACCACTATAATTATCACTATGAAGTTTAGGCATCATAGTTTTTATTTCAGAAGAATAAAACATAGAAAGAAGAGTTGTTTCAATTACATCATCCATATGATGTCCAAGAGCAATTTTATTGCATCCAAGTTCGCGTGCTTTATTATATAAATAACCTCTTCTCATTCTAGCACACATATAGCATGGACTTTTAAAATTAACATTTTCAACACTTTCAAATATATCACTTTCAAATATTTCTATATTAATATTTAATATTTTAGCATTTTCAATTATTTTTTTTAGATTCAATTCATTATAACCCGGATTCATTACAACATAACGTGCTTCAAATTGTACTTTTCCATGACGTTTAATTTCTTCTATTAATTTTGCAAGTAAAAATGAATCTTTTCCACCACTTATACAAACCATTATCTTATCATTTTCACTTATTAATTTATAATTATCTATAGCACGAGCAAAAGGACTCCATAATTCTTTTCTATATTTTTTAATAATACTTCTTTCTATTTCTTTATATCTTTCCATAATTATTCCTCTAATTCAAAATCATTATAGCAAAAATATTAACCAAAAGATATATCCAAAATCATCATAATAATAAATCCTATCATTACACCAATCATTCCAAAGAAGTTTTTATTTTTATTAAGTTCAACTGCTAATTCATCAATAATAACATATATCATTACACCAAAAGAGAATGATAATAAATAAGGAAGCAAAGATATAAAATTTTTAAAAAGAATAATTGTTAAAAATGCAAATATTGGTTCAACTGCACCTGATAATACACCCATTAAAAATGATTTGATTTTAGAATAATTATTTAGTTTATATGATATTGATATTATTGATCCTTCTGGTATGTTTTGAATAGCTATTCCAAGAGAAATAATAAATGCACTAGGAAGTGTTATTATGTTTTCTAAAAATAATGCACTAGCAAAAGAAACACCAACAACCATACCTTCCGGAATATTATGTAGTGTTACACTGAACATAGTCATATTTATATTTTTATTTGTTATTTTATTAATTGTTATTAA
This sequence comes from uncultured Mycoplasmatota bacterium, assembly GCA_946413985.1. Taxonomy (GTDB): domain Bacteria; phylum Bacillota_I; class Bacilli_A; order RF39; family UBA660; genus CAG-1000. The sequence goes on along the minus strand of CAMKMS010000002.1, from coordinate 41,277 downwards.
AAATAAAAAACCAAGTATTATTCCAATAGATGGGGTTAGATATTTTATTTTAGATAATTCAATAGATGGAATTAAAAGTGAAAAAATACCTGAAGATAACATCACTCCAATACTTAAACCAATTAACAATTTTTTAATATTATTATTTATATCTCTTTTTAAAAAAAATACTAGTGAACTTCCAAATGATGTTAATAAAAAAGGAAGAAAAATTCCAATTACAACATATATGTTTTTCATATACTCCTCCACAATATATTATGAAGAATGATTATATATGTTAATTATTGCTTTTCTTCCATTTTTTTATCATTTTTATTATTCTAAGAGAATCTTTAATACCTCTAAATTTACTTGTTTTATTATTATCAATATAAATTGTTTCTATATCAATTTCTTTATATTTAATATTACTATTTTTTAGATGGTATAAAACACTCATTTCATATTCGTACCTATCGCCCTCTATACTTAACATATAGTCAATTAATTTATATGAAAATGCTCTTAATCCACTTTGAGTATCATATATACTCATACCGGTATATCTTTTAAATCTACGCCTCATTATACTATTTCCAAATCTACTTGATAGTGGTGCTGTTTTATCCCAATGTCTTCTTCCAAGCGCTAATTCATCTTCATGATTACTAACATAATCACATAGTTTTATGGCATCACCTAATTTATGTTGCATATCATCATCCATCGTAACAACTATATAGTTTTGAAAATTATCTTTTATATATTTAAGACCCTCTTTAATTGCATATCCTTTTCCTTTATTTTCTTCATATGATATAACTGTTGCATAATCTTTACATTTTGCAAATAGACTCTTATCTATACTTCCATCATCTACAATTATTGTTTCATATTTTTTATTAATATTTTCCAAAATACTAAGTAATCTAGTATCAGGATTATATGTTGGTATTAATATAATATACTTCATACTTACCTCTTATTCTACCTTTTCATTATAACATAACTTTATATCAATTATTTCATTAATTGGTATTTTTGTATTATCTTTCATTATAATTATTTGATTATATATATCTATTTTTTTAACATATCCAATTTTATTTTTATAAAGTCCTCCTTCTTTTTTAGCATCTTTTATAAAATATGTTATTGATACTTCAATATCACTAGAGTTTTTTATTATATTAAGTTTACTATTTAATATTTCCTTTGCTTCTTCACTTAAAAAAATCTTTTTTGATGTTAATCTCTCAGTTTCTCTTACTTCATCACTATATCCTGTAAGAGCATCAAAAGGAGCAAATTGGGCACTCCTTTGTTCTAATGACATTCTAGGATAATATTTAGATTCGTGATGAGGTAAAAAAATAATATCATCATACTTATTCATCCTTTATGTCCTCCTACTAAACTATTTCTTATAATTGTAGTTCCACCCTCTTCAAGATTCATTGCTTTAAGTATTGAATTTTTACCATATTTATTAATAATAGAAATCATCGTTTCTTGTAATTTTTTTTCTTCTTTTACATCTCTCTCTTCTCTAATTTTATTTGTATCTATTTCACTAATATTACTAAATAAATCAAATTGTTTATAAACCACTTCTTTTGAAGAAATATTTTCATTCATTAAACCAGCAAAACAAATATTAATACGTCTTACTAATAATTTTGGATTAATTATTTCATCAAATAATTCTAATGTTTTTTCCATTATTATTTTAGTTGATGATGTTCTCTTTTCTAGTCTTATACTTCCATGAGAACTTTTAGGAACAAACCTTCCATAATGATCTACTACTACTTCACCATGATAATGCCCCTTAATATTTGGATCTGTTAAATTAGATATATCATATCCAATAGATAAAGTAATTAAATTAGTCATATATTTTTTACTAACTAAATCAAGCACTAGTAATTCTGTCATTTCTTTAATAATTAATTTTGTTTTTTCATAATTATATGGACTATATAATACTTGGCCTGAACTTAAACTTTTACTAGTTGGTTTATATGATTTTGCACTTTTAATCGTACATGGCTCCCATCCCCAAGCATGATCTATTATAAGTTCTGCATTAATACCAAATAACTTATATAATAATTTTTCATTTTCAAGACTACATCTAGCAATATCTCCCATTGTATACATTTTATTATCAATAAGTCTTTTAGCAATTCCTGGACCTATTCTCCAAAAATCAGTAAGTGGTGTATGAAGCCATAATAAACGTCTATATGACATTTCATCTAAAGATGCTATTCTTACCCCATTTGAATCAGCATCTTTATGTTTAGCAACAATATCCATTGCTATTTTAGCTAAATACATATTTGTTCCAATTCCACATGTTGCTGTAATACCAGTAGTATTATATACATCAGTGATTATCATTGTAGCAAGTTCTTCTGGTGTTTTATTATAATATTTTAAATATTCAGTAATATCACAAAATATTTCATCTATTGAATATGAAAATATATCATCACGTGAAACATACTTTAAATAAATATTATATATTTTAGCACTATATTTCATATAGTAATTCATTCTAGGTGGTGCAGCTATATAATCAAGTTTTAAACTACTTTCTTTTTTTAATAATTCATTATCACAGGAAGATCCAGTAAACATATGACTTTTTGTTTTTTTAAGTCTTTCTAAATTTATTTCTTTTACTTTTTCAACTACTTCAAAAAGTCTTGCTCTTCCACTTAGACCATAACTTTTTAATGATGGTGTCACAGCTAAACATATTGTTTTTTCTGTTCTTGAAGCATCTGCTACAACTAAATTTGTAGTTAAAGGATCTAAATGTCTTAGAACACATTCAACAGAAGCATAAAAACTTTTTAAATCTATACACATATAAATCCTATTCATCCTTCATCACCAAAAGTATTATAACACAAATACTTGTTCGTATTCAATACACAAACAAAAAAGAGACTTAAAAGTCTCTTATTTACTTATTATTGATTTAATACTACTAAATGGACTATATATACTCTTATCATCAACCACTTTAAAACATATTACTTCAAAGTAATATGTTTTATTTTCTTTTAATCCTTTAATTGTATATTACAATGTTTTATTACTTGTTATTGTTGCTTTCTTACTAAAATTTTTATTATCTGTACTTATATGTATTTCATATCCACTTGTACTAACTTTATCATATCCAAGCTTTACACTATTACTGCCTACACTTAAAATAGTTTAACTTTAGCAGGAATTATTTTTTTGCTAACTATGTTAGAATACTTACTCCATGATTTACCATCATATGCTTTAACTCTATAATAATATGTTTTTCTATACGTTAAATCTTTATGAATATATACATTTTCTACTTGTTTAGATAGTTTTGTCCATGTACTACCATCTGTACTATATTGTAATAAATTTTTTTTAACTACTTTTTGTTCATTCCAACTAAGTGTTATTGTATTACTATTTAAGGATAATTCTAACTCTGGTTTAACCATTGGATCTTCATCATCTTCATCATCATCTCCTCCAGGTCCATTAAAAGGAACAATTTGAAATGTTACGTGACGAGTACCTTTGAATTTACCAATTCCCGTAATATAAACATCAGCTATTCCAATCTTTATATTATTTTCATAACTAAGAGTATTATACGACTAATTTTTTCTTTTGATTATTTAATTTTTCAAGTTCTTGTTTTTTATTATTTTTTTCTTCTTTTTTTTGTAGTAAATTTTTTGATAATTCATATATACATGCAAACAATGGAACAGCTAAAATCATTCCTGCAAGTCCCCATAATCCACCAAATAGAAGTATTGCAAATAATACCCAGAAACTTTTAATACCTATTTTATTTCCAATTAGTTTTGGACCTAATATATTTCCATCAAATTGTTGTATAACAAGAATAATAACTCCAAACTCAATTGCCTTAGTTGGACTAATCATTAAAAGTAATACAATAGATGGAATTGCTCCAATAAATGGCCCAAAGTATGGAATAATATTAGTTACACCAACTATTAATGAAATAATAAGTGCATATGGTATATTAAATATACTTAATACTATAAATGTAAGTACTCCTATAATTAATGAATCTATTAATTTAGCAACTAAGAATCCACCAAACACTTTATAAATATATTTAGATATATCAACTATTTCATCATATACTTTTTTTGAACAATATGCTTTTAATACTCTATCAATACCACCAAGAAATACTTCTTTATCATATATTAAATATATTGAAATAATAATACTAATTATTGTATTAGTAATTAATTTAATAACGTTAGTTATTCCTGTTGCTAAATTATTTATAATAATATCGATATTTGGTACAACACTATTCTTAATTATATTGTTAATATCACTTCTATATGTATCAACAAAACTAGAACTAATATTATATTTTTCACATACTGTTTTTATAAAATTAAATATATTTTCTAAATATTTTGGAATATTTTGTACCATAAGATTAATACTATCTAAAACATTAGGTATAAAAAATCTAATTAATATCACAAATAACACTAAAAGAACAACATATGTAATAACAATTCCAAGTATCCTTGATAATTTCTTTTTATTTTTAATTTTTTCTTTTTTATTAAAATAGTTTTCTATTTTAGATACAATAGGATTCAATAAACCAGCAAATATTAGTCCAATAATTACTGGAGATAAAATCTTAAATAATTTTGAAAAGAATGCAGTAATATATGATATTTTAGAAAACATAAAATACACAAAAATACTACATGCTATAGCGGCAAATACTGCTAAAAATATTTTAAAATAATTATAATCTCTACTTCTCTTATTATAAAATTTCATAATAATCACCCCTATTTCCAAGTATTATAACATATTTCTAATTATTGTTTAACCCAACATTTTAAAAAAATATACTAATAATCCACCTAATACAATTAATATTAATATAATTAGTTCTATATTAATAGTTCTATATTTCTTTAAAAACTCTTTGGTTTTATTAATATTATATTTATCACTAAATGATATTTTTCCTATTTTAAAGCTATTAATTTCTATTTTTACTTCACAATCATTTATTTTATTGATATTATTTGCTTTATAAAAAATAACATGAGGTATAAAATTTTTTGATAAAAAATAATATAATTTTCCAAAAGGCAATTTTTTTAAATATATTGATTCATTAGTTACTAAAATAACTTTATCTTTATATTCGTTTATATTTTCACGAGCTTTTTCTCTATTTGTATGAAGTTCAATTATAGTATTATTTTCATTCATATTAAAATAGTCAAAAATACTTTTTAAAACTTTAATATTTAATTTTATATTATATTTTATACTATTCATTTATTACTCCTAATATTTATAATTGTATATTCTGATTTAGTAAATGTTTTAAATTTAATTGACCAAGAAGAAATACCAGTATTAACAATAAATGTTGTATTGTTTATCATTTTCATTCCTTTATATTCATCATTAGCATGTATTAATTTACCAATGGGTCCAAGAGGAAATATTTGTCCTCCATGAGAATGACCTGATAATACTAAATCAACACTACTTTTACTTTCATTATCATAATCATTTGGTTGATGATTTAGATCAATTATATATTTATCAGAATCAATGTTTTTTGTAAGCTCATAAATACTTGCTCTACTGGGTACATCTTTATCTTGTCTTCCAATTAATACTATTCTATCTGTAATATTAACTATTTCATCTTCTAATATTATTACATTATTACTAATTAAATTATTTCTAAGTTCACTTTCAGTATAGTTATTAGCATAATATCCTTTATCATGATTACCAAATACATAATATATACCATATGTAGGATGAATTAAACTAAATGCTTCACATGTTTTAATCATATCTTCATGTGTTGTTGAATCATCAACTAAATCACCTGTTATTACAAGTAAATCAGGATTCTTTTTATTAATATCACTTATTATTTTTTTAAATTCATCACCATCAAATGTAACTCCAGTATGACTATCAGATATTTGTATTATTTTAAAATTATCAACACCTATATCTTTAGATGTATAAACATCATAGATAGTTTCATATATATGATAACCTTGATATAATCCAATAGATAAATAAATAACTGATACTATAATTGCTAAACAATTAAAAATCAAAGTATATTTCTTTTTAAATATTATATTTAATAAGTCAAAGATAAAGAAAAATGTTGCAAAATGAATAACAACAACTATTCCATTAGTAAAACCAAAGCATATAAAAGGTAGCAATACCAAAAATAATCTCAAAATAATTCTTAAGTATTTATTTTTGATTTTAATAATACTAGTCTTTTTATATAGATAAACCATTACAAAAACACTTAATATTAATATAATAATTGCCCCAATTATATAGTACATCAATTACTCCATTCTATTAAAAATCTTCAAATTTCTTTATTTTTTTATTTAGTTTTCTATTCATTATTACTTTTACAATCACAACAAATACTATTATACCAAATAATATAACACCAATTATTTCTAATAATTTTATTGTTTCTTTATTTTCTAATTTCTTTTTAATATCATTATATAAGTTTTTAATATCCTCTTTTGTTTCTATTTCTTGTGGAATTTCTTCTTCATTTTGACTTTCTTTAATAACATTTATTTTATATGTTTTTTTACTTTTATCTTCTGCTGTTACAATAATCTCTACTATATTTTCTTTTTGATTTAAATCATCATTGCCCTTTATTTCTATTTTAGCTTTTTCATTCTCACTAGTTGCTTTTATAACTATATTACTTACATCTGTATTAACACTTAAATCATATGTAAGTATATGTTTATCAAAAGAAATATCATATCCTTCAATTTCAAGAGCACTTAAATAATTATTACTTTTTGAATCACTTAATATTTTATAATCTTGAACTCTTGATTCAACTGTTTTTTCTATTTCTTTAGTTTGAATTTTACTTGAAATATTCTTAGTATTTGAACTTTTTAAATTTGATTTTACTATTTTAATATCTTTATTAACATCTTTAATTGAATCAATTATTAATCTATCCGTATCTTTTAATTCAGAATTGACCTTATATAAATATGCACTAACTGCAAATACTTTTATATTAGTTTTTGTCAAACTAGTACTTTTTACATTAAAAACAATAGTATTCTTTATATTTGAACAATATAAAACATTATCAGCACATTTTTTCTTTGATTTATTATCTTTATTAATCGTAGCTATAACGTGATATTTTTTATTTTCATCTTTATATAAATTAATATTAAAAAATTCATTCTTTTCTATACTAGCTGGAACAAGTACTGTATCATCAAAATCAAGCTGAAAAGTATATCCACCTATTCCATATCCATTTGTTGATTTTGCATTTAAACCAGAAAAAGTTAAATCAAATGAAACACTTATATTACTATTAATAGATGCTTTACTAGGAACAGTAATATCTACTTTTTCTATTTCTTGAGCATAAATAAATATGGGGAAAAACATAATTAAAAGTACTATTATTATTTTTTTCATTATAACTACCTTCTTTTCTACTATTTCATTATAACATAAAACTTGATAATTTTCTCATTTAAATATATAATTAACTAGGTGACAATAAAAATGAAGAGCAAAAAGAAATTATTTTCTAATTTTATATTTTTTGTATTATTAATTGCTATTACATATTATATTATCTTTAGAAAACAAGATATGTCTTTATTAATACATAATTTAGAAAAAGTAAATCCATACTACATTGCTATTAGTTTTATATGCGTAATATTATACTATTTATGTCAAAGTTTAAATGTTGCCAATCTTTTAAATGCTTTTGGTGAAAAATATTCTTTTTTCAGATCTTTTAATTCAACTTTAATTGGAGCATTTTATAGTTCAATTACACCAGCTGCTAGTGGCGGAGAACCAATGCAAGTTTATTATATGTCAAAAGAGAATATCAAAGTATCTCATTCATCACTTGCATTATTAATTCAATTATTTTGTCATCTATTAAGTATTGTCCTTTTAGGAATAATTTCTGCAATATTTAATAGTGAGGTTTTAGATAATAAACTACTTATTTTATTCCTAATTGGCCTTATTTTTAATTCAATTGTTTTAGGTTTATATTTTATTGGTATTTTTTCAAAAAAATTAACTAATAAAATAATTAAAATTATTAAAAAAATACTTAAATTTTTTAAAGGTAATAAAGCAGATGAAATAAATAAGAAAATTGATGATGAATTAATACTTTTTCATGAAAGTTCTTCATTTATAAAGAAAAATAAAACAGAATTTGTTAAAGCAATTATTATAGCCTTTTTACAAACAATAATTAATTATTCAATACCATATTTCATATATAGATCATTTGGACTTAATAGTTATAGCATAATTTATATTATTTCACTTCAAGCAATACTATTTTGTACAGTATCTTGCCTGCCTCTTCCAGGAACAGTTGGAATTAATGAAACAGTTTTCTTAATATTATATTCCACTGTTTACAGTGACAATATTATAATGAATGCACTTTTATTGCAAAGAGGAATATCATTCTATATATTTGTCTTTATAAATCTAATTGTTGTAATTATAAATAACATAATATTAGCAAAAAAAGGTTTAAAATAAAACCTTTTTTAATTGTATAAATATTCATTTATTTTATTAATATATATTAATGCATCTTCTACACTTTTATTATATAATTCATCTAATTTCATATCTCTTGTATTTAATAAATCAATATTTTTATTATTATTTAAGAATTTATTCATACCAACTATTTTTTTTAACAAATTAAATGGTAATAATAAATATAATAATTTAATACTTTTATATAATATTATATTAAATTTATAATAAAAAGATATATTATTACATTTATATGTTCTCTCATATGTTTCATTTAATAATCTTTTTATTTTCTTATTTATTCTTCCTTTAAATAATTCTTTATTATTGTGTTTATTTAATCTCACATTATAATATTTATTAGATAAATAATTATCATAATATAATTCTATCATTGAATGATTTTTTTTATTTTTAGCACATATTTTAACCATACTATATACAAGTGGATGAATAGTTTTATCCATTACTACATGACAAATATGTCCATACAATACTCCTAAACAATCTTTATCATGTGTAAGATTGTTTTCTTTCATATAATCACACATATTATATATAAATTCATCTAATAATTTGTTATGAGAATCTTTTCTACATTTTGAATATTTGCATAAATCTCCACCCAAAGAAAATGTAATCATATAATCTCTATTAACATTTTTATTATCAATTTTATTATAAACATCTCTTGCCATAATAGTATGGCTTATATATGCTGGCATATTAACTCCTTAATAACATTATTATATCATATTAAAAAAGATGATTTAAATCATCTTAATTAAATATATATTTATCAAAGTATTCCAATATACTTCTGACTGATCTATTATAAGAAAACTCTGGATATTTTTCTGTTAATGTGACAAAGCTTGATGTTGGAAAAGGTTTCAAATAATCAAAATTATCATCATAGTCTTCTTCATCTTTACTATCGCTTAAATATAAGTAAGGAAAATAATAAGCTATAGTATTTAAATATTTTGTATTATCATCAAATAATTTTTTTGTAATATTACCAGAAATAAATAAATAATGAGTAGATTCTTCATCAATTAATTTATTTGCTTCTTCTAGTGTAATTTGTTTATCTTCCTCTGTAGCAATTGTTACATTAAATCTGTTTTTAAGACCAACTAAATATTGTTTCAATTCTTCTTTGTTATTTTTATAAACATCAAGAGAATATGTATATAAATTTATTGTATCTGAACCATCTACAAATCTATGTAAATCTTTTGAATATAAGTTGCATAATTCATCATATCCACTTTCCATACAAATAGAACCAAACTCATTTATAACATTATCACAAGCTTTTTCATCATCTAACGCACCTAATAAATTTAATATTACATTCAAATACATAGAATATTTTGAAACATCATTATTTGAATTATAACCCGCTAGAAAAGCACAATATTCAGCATCAGATTCCCTAGATACTCCCTTAACATGGCATAATTCATGAGTCAAAACATTTATCTTATTTAAACTAGTTAAATTAATTTCATCAAGCCCAACAGTATAATTATAAGTTAGTCCATCTGGTTCATTAAATAATTTTAAATCATTGTTATTTAAAGCACGAATTTTAGAAGGATAACTTCCATTTAAGAACTCATATTTTATTGATAGATTCTTTAAATCTTCAATTGCCATATCAAGAGGCTCTTTATTAACAATAATCTTTCCATTTTTTCTATTTAATGATTCTGCATAAGTAATTATTCTACTCTTAAAATAATCAATTACATTCTCTAAATTCTCTTTGTTATAAGAAGATTTCAAATTATCTTTCATATATATTTCATTTATACCTCTATGTGATTCATTACTTAATATATAATAATAATTTGACATAGTTATTACCAACAATACTCCTATAATTGGTAGAAAAATATGAATTAATATATTTCTTTTTTTCACATCTTTTGCAAATATTAAATATAAAGAAACAAATATAATTAATAAGACTACATATATTATAAATATAATAATACTACCATATGATGATAAAGATGGAAAATTTTGCATTATATTGAATTTAAAATCAGATATTCTATTATTTATATTAATCCACATATAATTTGAAAAATCACTATTTACAAATTGAAATAATAATAGTAGAACTACTATTATAAAATATGTAATTAAAATATATAGAACTACTTTATCAAATTTATTTAATTTAATAGTTGGTTCTTTTACCACCTTTTCTTCTTTAGGGGCAACTTCAGGTTTTTCTTCAACGACATACATCAAATTCTTTTTAAAATCATCCATATAATCCACCTATTATAATAATATCACATTTTTTACAGCCATTCAATTAATTGATTTTATTTTATAAAAAAATGTAGACCTTTATAAGTCTACATTTATTATTTTGACATTATATCGCTAATCAGATTAGATAGTTCTGTTGGATTATCAATTGGTAGTCCAGCAATTAGTCTAGCTTCATTATATAGTATTTTAGTATAGTTATTAAACTCATCTTTATTATTTTCATATAAATCTTTTAGTCTACTTGCAATCTTATGATTTTCATTTATTTCAAGAACCATTTGAGCTTTAATACCCATATTATTTCCATTAGGCATAGCATCAAATACTTTTTGCATCTCTATTGATACTTCACCTTTACTAGTTAAACATACTGGATTATTTTTAAGCTTATTAGTAAATCTTACTTCTTCTACATCTTTAATAAGCTCTTTCATACTACTTAGCATATCTGTTGATTCTTTGTTAGCTTTTTCTGTTTTTTCTTTTTCTTCTTTTGTTTCTAAATCTAAATCATCTTTTTCGATGTTAACAAACTTATGATTATCATATTCAGCTAATGCAGTAAGGCAGAATTCATCAACATATTCTGTTAATAGCAATATATCATATCCCTTATCTTTAACTTGATCAACTTGTGGCATTTGTTTTACTTTTTCAATACTTGATCCACTAGCATAATATATTTTATCTTGATTTTCTTTCATATTAGAAACATATTCTTTTAGTGTAATAAGTTTATCTTCATTATTTGAATAAAACATTACTAAATCTTTTAGTTTATCTTTATTTTCTCCAAAATTATCATAAACTCCATATTTAATTGGTGTTCCAAAAGTGTTAAAGAATGAAATATATTTTTCTCTATCATCACTTTGCATTGTTTCAAGTTCTTTAATAATTTTAGTATCTATATTCTTTTCTATTAGTTTTAAACTGCTGGATTCTTGAAGAGTTTCTCTAGATATGTTAAGAGGTAAATCTTCACTATCAATAACGCCTTTTACAAATGCAAAATAATCAGGTAATAAGTCACCACATTTATCCATTATTAATACACCATTAGAATATAAACTTAAACCTTTTTCATAGTTTTTATCATAATAATTAAATGGTGTATGAGATGGTATAAATAATAAGCCTTTATAACTAATTTTACCTTCTACACTTGTTTGAATCATTTTTATTGGTTTATCATAATCATTAAATCTTTCCATATAGAAATTATTATAATCTTCTTCGCTTACTTCATTTTTTGATTTTTTCCATATTGGAACCATACTATTTAAAGTTTCTTCTTCTTTAACTGTTTTATACTTTGGTTTATCATCTTTACTATCTACTTGTTCTTTATGTTCACACATCATTTTTATTGGAAAACTAATATAATTTGAATATTTATGCACTAATTCTTTAATTCTATATTCATCCAAATAATCACTATAATTAATTTCTTCAGTATCTTCTTTTATATGAAGAACAACTGTAGTACCATTACTTTTTTTAGATGATTCATCTATAGTAAATCCATCTACTCCAAGTGACTCCCAAACATATGCATCTTTAGAATCTATACTTTTTGAAGTAACAGTTATTTTATCTGAAACCATAAATGCAGAATAAAAACCTACTCCAAATTGACCTATCATGTTTTCTTTATCTTGTTCACTCATTCCATCCTTAAATTCAAGAGTTCCACTTTTAGCTATTGTACCTAAATTATTAATTAATTCTTCTCTAGTCATACCAATACCATTATCACTAATAGTAATTGTTCTTGCTTTTGAATCAAAATCAATATTAATTTCTAATTTATCTTTATCAACTTTTAATTCTTTATCAGTTAAACTTCTATAGTATAACTTATCTAATGCATCACTTGCATTACTAATTAATTCACGTAAAAATATATCTTTATTAGTATAAATTGAATTAATCATTAAATCTAATATTCTTTTTGATTCACTTTTAAATTGTTTCTTTTCCATAATTATTTCATCCTCCAATTAATAGTTATATCACTATCTTTAGCACTTGTCAATAAGGAGTGCTAAAGTTTTTTAAATTAAAAAAAAGAGTATTAAAACTCTTATTTTATATATTTGTCTAATACTACCTTAGCTTCTTCTTTATACTTGAGTGGCTCTGTTAATGATATTATTGTTTCAACTTTATAATTCTTTAATTGATCAACTACTCCTTTAGATTTTCCACTTCCACTATAACATATTAAATTAAACTTTTTATTTTTTAATACATCTATTACTGTATTAATAGGACAAGATATTCTATTATTCCATACTGGAGTTCCAACATATATTTCACTATAATTATTTAAAACACTTAAATTATTTTTTAATTTAGGTTTTTCTTTTATTAATGCACTAAATCCTCCAACTAATATTTTTAGATAAAAATTTTTAGGAAGATCTTTAACAGGCTCTATTTTTAATATATCAAATCCTTTGTCTTTCATAATATTAGCAACATAATCTCCATTTCCACTATTACTGTAATAAACAAACAATTTCATAAAATCTCACTCCTTTTATATTTTTTAGCAATTGCTTCAAATACTTTAATTCCATCTATACTTGAAGAAGTAATACCTCCTGCATATCCTGCACCTTCTCCACATGGATAAATTCCTTTAATACTTGATTCAAAGTTTTCATCTCTTATTATTTTTATTGGTGAAGATGTTCTAGATTCTATAGCAGAAATCAAAGTATCTTCATCATTAAATCCTTTAATTTTTTTACCAAAATTATTAATGCCTTCTTTTAATGATTCATTTATATAATCGGGGAATATCTCATTTAAATTTGCAAAATCATAATTACCTTTAAATAATGGTTCAACGCTTTTAAAAGAATTACTTTTTTTATTATCTAAATAATCTTTAAAAGTTTGAGTTGGAATTTTACCATTACAAATATTATATGTTTTTTTCTCTAATTCTCTTTGAAAATGCATTCCATCTAATGGACCATTACCAAAATCATTTGGACTTATTGTAACAATAACAGCGCTATTTGCATTTTTACTATCTCTACTTCTATAACTCATTCCATTAATCGCAAGCATTCCTTCTTCGCTTGATGAATTTACTACATATCCACCAGGGCACATACAAAATGTATAAACTCCTCTATTATTTTGGCATGTATGAGTTAATTTATATGATGCATTTTCTAATCCTTCATAATAATCTTTTCCATATTGGCTTTCATTAATCATACTTTGTTTATGTTGGACTCTAACTCCTATAGCAAATGCTTTAGCTTTTAATTCTAAATTTGTTTTATTTAACATTTCAAATGTATCTCTTGAAGAATGTCCTATTGCTAAAACTAGCACATCACATTTTATTTCTTCATTATCATTAACAATAATACTTGTTAATTTATTGTTTTCATAATTAATACTTGTTAATTTTGTATTAAATCTAAATTCTCCACCTAATTTAATTATTTCATTTCTCATGTTTTTTATAACATCACGAAGTATATCTGTTCCTATATGAGGTTTAGATTTATACATTATATCTTCAGGGGAACCAAATTTAACAAATGTTTTAAATACTTCTTTCATTCTATTATTTGTGTCTTTTATTAAAGTATTTAATTTACCATCTGAAAATGTTCCAGCTCCACCTTCTCCAAATTGAACATTGCATTCTGGATCTAATTTATTATTATCCCAAAAATCGTTAACTTTTTTAATTCTTTCTTCTAAAGAGCTTCCTCTTTCAATTATTAAAGGTTTATAACCATTTTTAGATAACATATAAGAGCAAAATAGTCCGGAGGGTCCACTACCAACAATAACTATTCTATTTTTAATACCTTCACTACCAAAATCATTAAATGAATACTCTTCTTCTTTATATAAAGATATATCATTACTATGATTGTTTTTTAATATTTCATTTTCATTTTTAAGAGTAACATTTACTTCATATATATAAAATATTTGTGGTTTTTTCCTTGAATCAATAGATTCTTTAGTAATTGTATAATCTATTATATTATTAACATTTGTTTTTAGTTTGCTTGCTATTTCTTTTTTTAAATCATTATTTCTAACATCTAATTTTACTTGTCTTACTTTAATCAAATTTCTTCACCTACTATTAAACCACTAATCCATGCAAATCCAAGATTATATCCTCCACAATCTCCATCTACATCAAGAACTTCACCAATTAAATAAAGTCCATTTATTATTTTTGATTCAAAGTGATTATTAACTTCATTAAGTGAAACTCCTCCACTTACTACTTGAGAATATTCAATACCTTTTGTTCCTGTAATATTTAATCTAAAATTAAATAGATCTTCAATAAATTTATTCTTTTCTTCATTAGTAAGTTCATTATATTTTTTATTTGTATCAATATTATTCTTTTTGCAAATAACATATAATAATTTATAGTTAATAATACTTTCTAATAATTCTATAATTGTTAAATCTTTATGTAATTTGCTTCTATTTTCTAGATACTCTTTTCCATTATTAACAAAGGGAATAAAATTAATTCTTAATTCTTCATTTTTATTATTTAATAAACCTCTTGATACTATACCACTTAAATTCATTATACATATTCCACTTACTCCATAATCTGTAAGTTGTACTTCTCCGTTTTCGCATTTTATAAGCTTATTATTTTCATATAAAGAAACACTCACATCACTTCTAATACCAGCCCATTCTTTAAAATATTTTTCATTTCCTACAAGCATTACAAGAGATGGGACCACTTTTATTATTGTATGTCCTAGATTAGATAAAATATCATAAATGTTATAGTCATCATTTTTAATAGATGCACTCGATCCACTAGCAATAACCACTTTATCACATGTAATATCTCCATTTGTTGTTTTTAAAATAAATTTATCATTTTTAATAATATCTAATACTTTTGTATTTGTTTTAATATTTATTCTTAATCTTTCTGCTTCAACAAGTAGTAAATTCTTAATAGTAGTAGACGAATTTGAATATGGATAATAATAGCCGTTTTTTATTCTTGGAACAATTCCTAAAGATTCAAAAAAATCTAGAACTTTTTTTGAATTTTCTTCATTAATAATATTGTTTAGTAACTCTTTATTACTACTTCTATAATGTTTTACAGTCATATCTTCATTAAAATAATTGCATTTTCCATTTCCAGTTAGTAATAATTTTTTCATTACACTATTATTCTTTTCAACAATAGTAACATTATATCCTCTTTTTCTTAAAATAATAGCGCAAATAAATGAAGATGCTCCTCCTCCAACTATACATATATCCATATTTATTACTCCTTTTTCTATTAGTATTTTACCATAAATAAATGCAAATTAAAAAGTATAATTATTATTTTAATTATACCTCTTTACTTATTATTTTTCTTTATTATTTTTTTTGTATTCATCAATTAAATTAGTAGCAAATTTAGCATTAGCTAAATTCATTTCAGGAATAGTCCAAATCCATAATATTCCAAGAGTAAACATTCCTACAATCTCCATAAAGAAATAATATAAATTCATTTTAAAGTATTCTGCTTTATGACCATCCATTAATTGTCTACTTAAATCAAGAATTTCTCCACTACTTAAATTATCAAAATCAGAGTCAGCTAACATATAATTTACTAGAAAATATGATATTGCTCTTATAATTCCAGGAACAATTAATAATAATGTATATAGTAATACGAAGATACCATATAATAAATTAGTAACAAAAATTCTAAAGAATTGATTGTATTTAGAAAATAATTGTCCTAATTCAAATTTTTCTCCTCTTACTATGTTAACAACATATAATATCATTCCAATTGTCATTGGTATTAATGCAAATTCTACTATTGATGATAATAAACTAGAAATACTTTGAGCTAAATTTTCATTAAGAAAACTTAAAGCTCCAGTTATTAATACTCCAGCATATGATGCTGCTCCAGAGATTGCACCAACTATTAAAATAGCTTGCCAAACATTCCATTTATTTCCATCTCTATGTTCTTTTGCCCATAATCTTGCTTCTTTTCCCATAAATGTACTCCTTTCCTATAGTAATTATAAATCAAATTATAATTATTGTAAATTAGTATCATAATCAGGAGTTGCACATTTATCTAAATTTACTTTTATAGATTTTAAAAAGTCAGTTAAATATTTATTATCATCATCACTAACAAAATGATGGCCATTTCCACCATATATATCATATTTTGGTAAGTTATCACTTGTAAAACTAAGCAAATTAGCATCCCTACTATGTCTAATAATATCAATTACATTAAAGTTATAAGTACCACTTTCTTTTTTAGTATAAACAAGCATACTAGTACACATTTGGCCTTTTGGACATGCCCTATAATCAGTATATAAAATATATCTATTGTTATTGAAAACTGATAACTCAACTGGAATACATTCTTTATTTCCAATTCTAACATTAAATAAAATATTATGATAACTTATATCTTCTAATGTAATTTTACTCATATCATAATTTAAATAACTATAATAACTATTCATTTTCTCTTGTACTTCCTGCACTAATTTATTAATGTTTTTTTCAGTATGAAAGTTTAATACTTGAACACTTATTATACCTGGAAACATCTTTTTAATAGAAGGAACATATAGATTTCCATCTTTAGGTGTTTCTACCCTAATTACTTTTCCATCTCTAAAAACAAACTTATATGGTATACTAAATCCAGAAGAAGTAGCTAAAGCATTTGTATCCTCTAAATAATAACTTTGTGAATATATCCACATATAAACATATTTATAATTACCATTTTTTTCTATTCCAAAGCCATGATAAGCATAAAATGCATTAAAATCTTTATATTTTTTATCAGGATTATATTCAAGTTCATCTTCTTTTAAATAATTAATTGCGACTTCATATAGATAATCACTATGAGTATCAAGATCAACTTTAAGTTCTATTTTATAATATACAAGTCCAACTATAATAAAAATAGAAATAATTACACATAAAATTGTTATTATCTTTTTAGATTTCTTTTTTGTTTTATTCTTTTCTTCTATAGTTTTATATATTGCTTTTTCTTTTGCTTCTTCACTACTTCCTCTTTCACCATTAATTAATTCTTCAATACTAATACCAAGTTCACTACAAAGAGATTTATATAATGAAACATCAGGAAAAGAAAGTCCTCTTTCCCACTTACTGACTGCATTTATACTAACACCCATTTTTTCAGCAAGTTTTTCTTGTGTCATATTTTTTTCTTTTCTTAATTTAGAAATAAACTTGCCTATTTTTTCTTGATTCATAAATTCACCTTCTAATAAAATAATATTATCATTAATTTATTATAAAATACACACACTATTGGTTTAATTATTAAAAATAACTCTAAACTAAATTAGAGTCATTCTTAATTCCAATAATTATATTCTTGTGTATCAATATAATTTGGTATATTTATATCTTTTCCTTTTGTATCCATAGCTCTATAAAACATTTTTGGATTCATTAAAGTTGTTCCTATATAATATTCCATTAGAAAATTATTTTCTTTATCTATAGTTAATGTATATATTCTAGTATCCTTATTATCTAAATCAACTACTGATGAAGAATTTTCATCTTGAATTATATATCCTATACATTTATCAATATCTTTTGTTTTTAGTTTTCCATTTTGTATTCCATATGGTAAATATACTCTTCCATTATATTCAAAAGTTAAATATCCAGTCCCATCACTTTCATCAATATAACTAGATGTATTAAATCCAATAGCACCATTTTCTAAGTCAGGTAAAACTAATGTACATGCTACTAATAATAAACAAAATAATAATATAACTAATTTTTTCATATTAACTCCTTAATCATCTTTTCAAATTATTCAAATACTCTTTTTGCGATTGGGTTATTCTGTAACTTTCTTTAGCTTTCTGAATTGTTTTATTATGAATCCATTTATCAAGTTTATTATTCTCTAAATATGGAATAGTACTATCCCATTGTTTAGCAAGACTAGTTGCATAAAACCATGCAATCATCATATTTATATAATATTCATCACTATGAATGCTTACTGGTATTTCTAAATATTCACGTTTAAAGTCTTCATCTAAAAAATAACTCATTAACATTCCAAGAGCAAATCTACAAGTATATGTATTCTTTGATTTAGACCAAGTTTTTATTTTATTAATAAGCTTATCTTTATTCTTTTTAAATACTTTAGGAGACATTATATCACATACTGCCCAATTATCTACATATGGTAAAAATTTATCTAAATAATTAATGCATTCATCATAATCTTTTATTTCACTTATCAATAAACCATGTAGCATATTTTCATCATAATATTTATGAGGTAACGTATTTAAAAAATATTTAGATTCTTCATTTTTTAGATATTCTTTAGCAAGTTTTCTAATAATAGGAACACGTACTCCAATAACATTGTCCTTCTTTATATTTGGTGTTAATTTACTACTAAAAATAGCATATTTTTCATCTCTTAATTCAAATAGTTTATTTGTTATTTCCATTTTTATTATTTCCTTTTAAAACAAGTGATATTACTAATAAAACAATGCTTGGTAGTACAAACTCTAGCGCTCTAACTAAAATAAGTGCACTAAATGGAGCAGAATAAGAAGCATTATAGATTCTATAATCTAAAATAATGAAAACAAAAAATATTAAAATTAAAACTAATGATATACATAATAGTATTTTTGATATTAACTCTTTTTTCATAAGAACTCCTATCTATACTTCTTTATATATCTTAATGTTTTTCCACTTCTACAAGGACAACCTGTATCCCATGAAATATCATCTAAAATATATCTATTTGTTATATTTTTATCTCTATATAAATATCCATTTACATCTTCTATTGTTTCAAGTGAATCAGAAATTGATTTTTCCCATAAATCATCAAATGATTCTTTGCTTTCTTCGTCAGTTTCAGGATTATACCATTTTTCTCTATTTAGATTTAGAAAAGGTAATACTCTTTTATAATCTTTTCTATATGTAAAATCTCCAAGATTAGCAAGTTTAATTACTAAAGGAGCAATTAACATATAATTTCTTTTTGCTAGTATATCAAATACAATAGTTGCAAACATTCCAAAACTATATTTACTCCCTTCATTTAATGAACCGTATACTTTTTTATATGTTTCATCTATAAGTTTCATTAATTCTTTACTTTGAATAAACAACTTATGATAATACAATTTATCAGTTTTTCCCGTTTTTTGAGATGTATAATCATCAATCCAATTTTCTACTAAAGTATGAGATGATAATAAATGTTTAGACTTTATATCCTCAGTCATATAGTAAATTAATGGATGCATAACAGAATCTAATATAAAATGATCAATTTGGCCATATAAAAAAGCCATTGTTTCACTATTATCTTGTAATTTGTTTTTTTTAATAAGGTTAAGTAAAGTGCAAAAATATCTTCTTGTTTTATGAGCATGCTGATAATCAAATGTTTTATAATCTGTTGAAATCATAGCATCTGGGCCAATACAAAAAGACTTAATATCTTCTCTATCAAGTTCAACTTTACTATCAATTTGTGGTAGTACTAATTCACCATGTATAGAATGTGTTCTAAAATTTGGCATAGATTCTTTTTCACCCCAACCAAAACATTATAGCACAAAAAAAGACTTAATATAAGTCTATTCTTGTTTTTTATTTTTAGATTTTAAAACACATGCAATTATTACTATTAAAAGTACTACAATTATTATTAAAATCCATATACAAATTGATAATCCCAAAAACATATTACAACAAATTGGTAAATTAAACATACATGATTTTGTATTAGTTGAAATAACTTCAGGTGTTTCTTCTATTGATTCATTTCCACTAACTACTACTGGTGTTGCATTGATTCTAGGTTTTAACATTAATTCTTTTCCAGTATTTCCATATTCTCCACCTAAGTCTTCAATTGGTGTACCATTTAACATTGCTCTATCTGCACTCCAAACATTAATATCTGCACCATTTTTAGCATTAACTATAATAGTTACAACATACTTTTGATTTTCTTCAAAAACACTATCATCTTCTACTTCTCTAGTACTAGCACAGTCATCTGTTTCACAGTAACTCCAAAAATAATCAGTAATGTTAAATTCATCTGTTCTATCTACTAAGTTATTTTCTTCCCCTTCGATAGATGCAAATATTTTTAACTCTGTGTTACTTATTACTTCTCCTGGTTTCATTTCTATTTTAAAATCAAAGTATTCATATGATTTTTCTTCAGCAAATATAATTGATGGAACAATTATCATAATTGCTAATAACAACTTAAATAATTTTTTCATAATATATTCCTTTCTTATAATTAATTATCAATAACATTATATCATACCATTTTGTCAAAAAATATTATTTTTTATGACTTTTTCTTTTTATTAATCTTAATATTTCATTTTCTTCTTGTAGTTTTTCTCCAACATCATCTATATGACTTGCAAGGAGTCCCTCTTCCTCTTTATTACTTGAATAATAAAGTGTTTTAACTAAATGATTTCTTATTTTATTTAGGTCTGAGAAATCATCATCATCTATTACACAATAATGTGTTACTTCAGGATGTCTATATAGATATAATCTTACTTCATCTTCTTTACATATTTCCTTGTAGAAACCATTATTATCTCTTTTTCTAACATTTGGAGTTCTACCAATACATTCTATATTATATTTTTTAAAACAATCAAATACAAATTTAATCCATTCGTTATATGTTTCTAAAGTTACTTCATCAATTTCATCTTTAGATGCAGCACAAATAACCACCTTAGCATCATATTTATGACAAATATCTGAAAGTGTACTAATTCTTCTTTCAACATCTTCATTAGAAGAATAATGAATTGTATTTAATACTCCATCAAAATCTAAAAATATTACATTCACTATTTAACACCTACTTCTTATTTCTTTAAAAACAGATTTTAGAATCTGTTTTAATAATTATTCGTATTTATAAAATCCTTCCTTTGTGGATTTTCCTAGTTTACCTTCATCTATATATTTATCAAGTATTCTAAGCATTCCATCATAATTATATGGAAGAAGCATTTTTTTAAGTAATGGATCAAAAATGTCAGGTACTTTTTGATATTGTAAAACAATATTTTTTGCAGTAATTAATCCAACTGTATCGATAATTTGAAATGGTCCTTTAGGTGCGCCTGTTCCAAGAGTCCATGCTTTATCAATAGTCTTTGGGTCAGAAATACCATTTGCTACTAAATCCATAGAACTAAGTAAAAATGGAACTAGCATTGAGTTTAACAAATAACCGGATTTTTCATTTTGTGCAGCAAGTGGAATCATATTTATTTTTTCTGCAAAAGCAATAATCTCATTAAAGTATTTATCATCGGTACCACTATGTTTCATTACTTCTGCTATATTATTTTTCCAAATAGAATTTGCAAAATGTAAAGATAAAAATCTATCACTTCTTCCAGTATATTTTGCTAGTTTAGATGGAAGTAATGTTGAAGAGTTTGTAACTATTACAGTCTTTAATGGCATAAATGGTTGAATTTGTTTAAAGAATGATGTCTTAATATCAAAGTTTTCAGTTATTGATTCAATTACTAAATCAGCATCTTTTAAAGCTACTTCTTGACTTGTTTCAATCTTTATTAAATCTAATGCTTTCTTTACTCTTTGTAAACATTTTTCTTTATCAAATGTTTCTTTTGTAGCAATTCCTCTAGCAACATTATCTAAATCTTTCTTTTTCATTTCACTCATATCTTCAATTGTAGAAATATATGTATCATATAAAGTATTTAATTTATTCATTAAATCATCTTTAGAGTCTTCAACTCTAATTAATATAGTTACATCAAATCCACAATATGCACTTTGAAATGCTATTTGACTTCCAAGTATTCCTCCACCAGCTACTACTATGTTTTTATAATTCATAATAATCCTCCCTACTATATTCATTAATATTTTAACACATATTATTACAAATAAAAAGTAGGAGTATTTTCCTACTTATTATAATAAACCTGTCTTCTAATTCTTTTAATCTCATTTTTAATACTTTTTTTATTTTCATCTTGATAATATTTTTTCATATTAATTGCTTGTAAATACTCTTGTTTTATTCTCCTTATGTGAAATACATAAGTTTTAGCATCTTCTTGAGTCATAGTTTTTAATTGACTAAGCATTTCAGGCTCTTCAATTTTTTCATAATTTAAAACAACTAAACTATGAGTATCAATAATATTATCTTGAACTGCCATATCAAGATCAACCAAACGCTTAGATGGAATAACACTTCTGATTTTTTCCCCAGTTATTATATCTTTACCAACAATTATTATATGCTTACCTTCACCATCCATTTTAACATCATACTTATATTCAATTAAGACTTCAAAGTCATCTCCACCTAATAATTTACAAACGCCATAATTCTTTTTCATTTGTTCCTCTTTTCTTAATGGTTTCTATTATACCAATTATTTTTGTTTTTACAAGAAAAAAGAAAAACATTTTTTCTTTTAATGATGATGATGTTCACATGGATGACCATCTATTCCATATTTTTTTGTAATTGGATCTTTAAATAAAATGTTTTTAAATGGTTTAAATGTTAAAATAAAATATGCAACAAGCTCTATTATTAAAAGGACTATACTCAAATAAGCAATAGTACTTGATATATTTAAATTAATAAAGTATTTAAATATAAATTGTGAACACGTCACTGTTATAAAAAAACATATAATATCTATAATTAAAATAGCTTTTTTAGTAAAAAAAGTATAACTATAGAATAGTATTGGTATTAATAAAATTATAGAAAGCAAACATATACTTTTTGCAAATAAGAAATTATAATTAAAGCCATACTTTATTATTTCATATATACTCCAAAATAATGTTGGGCTCATACATATTTTGATATGCTCCCATGTACTTTCATTTACTGCAGAAAAAATAGCAACATATTTGTTATGATGAGATAACTCATAAGTAAAATGCAAAAGCGTTCCTATTAAACATATAAATATAATTCCAATAATAAACATTTTTTACCTCCTAATATAATATTATTAAATAAAATAGTCTTTAATACTTGATAAATACTGTCCCTCTTTTAGTTTAATTTTATATTTAGCAGTTTTATCATTCTCATTTCTTTTAAAGAATTCATCCCATGCTTTCTTATTTGTCATAGCATAAACGAATTCTTTATTATTTCCTCTTTTTTCCATTCTACTTTTATATTCATTTCTTAAACTAATATCTGCATATACAAGACAATAATCTATTTTATTTTCAATAATGTAATTTAATAATGTTTCTTGATATGAGATTAATGCAATTTTATTATTTGTAATAGTTTCATTTAATAATTTTATTGAATATTCATAGTAATCTTTATTAACTATTTTACCTCTATTATATTTTCCTTTTTCAAATTCTTCAACACTAATATTTTGAATATTATACTTATATCTAGCTCTTTTATCATCAATATCTACAAAATGATTGTCATGATTTGCTAGATATGTTTTACCAACACCTGGTCCACATAATATAATTTTGCATTCATACTTAACCACAAAAATCACTCCACTTAAAGCTAATATCCTTTACTTACTTCATTAAATCCAATTGGGATACCTGCTTTATCTCCAATATATATTTCATTTCCATTTTGAGCAACTGTTTCATTAAAAATTGATGTTTTAATAGAAGAACCATCTTCCAAAATATATTTATCTTGTTCTTTAATAACATCATCCCACATCTCTCTTACTTTATCTTGTGTAGAAGAAGCAGATGTTGATGAATAGTTACTTTCAATATAATTATTCATAGCTTCAAGACCTATTCTTGATTTTTCTGCATAATAAGAAGTATAAGCATTAACAATTGCACTTGAAACATATTCTATCATTTGATAATAATCTTTTGTAAATGTAGAATTCTCAATTATAAAATTATAATCATCATAATAATTTTCAAAATTTTCTTTACTAGTACCTTCATAGACAATTACATATGGCATATACCACACTATAGCTTTACTATCAAGTAAACTTGAAAGAGATGATTTTAAATAAGTAGAAATAGCTGATACACTAGTTTGTGCTTCATAATATGATAAATCTTTTTCATATTCTTTTTTTGCTGAAGAATAACCCTCATCTTTTATAGTTATAGAAACACCATAATTTTGTGTTTGTAAGTTTTTTGCATCTTGTTTAGCTAGATTAATTTTTAGATTATGTAGAGTTTGCAATTGATTTAATACTTTATCTTCAACAGTTTTACTTTTAACAAGTGTTGTTACATTAAAGATTTTCTCCATAAAATAATCTAAATATTTACTTGCATTCATTTTATGAAGGTATGTTGTATAGTATTCTTTATTTTGACCCTCTTTATATTTTTTGTTTTCAACATAAGAATGTTGTGATAATATTGTTATTTTTGCTGTTTTTTCTTCATTTGATATAACAACAGTTTCAGCAAAAGGATGAGTTGAATTTACTAAATCTTGAGAGTATATTTTAGCACTCCATCCTTTAGGAACAATAGCATTAAACATATTAATATTTTTATCATTTAATGATATTACTTCATAAAGTCTTCCCTTACCTTCAACAACATTCTTTTTACATCCCCCAAGTATTAATATAGAAAATATACATAATACTATTAATATTATTTTATTTTTCATAAAATCCTCCTATTAAATTATAATATACTATTTTTCATCAAAAGATAAATTGGGTTCACTTTCTAAATCTATTCCATAAATCTCCTTATAAATACTTTGAACATCTAAAGAAGTTGTTTCAGCTGTTGATATTTCAAGTAATTCAAGGGTTTTATATACTTCTTCTTCACTAGTACCTTCTATTTCTAGATAGGTAGGTATTTTTGGCCAAGAGTCTATATCGACTTCTACTCCATTTAGATCATATTTGATTCTTTTATTCTCTTGTATTCCCCTTGGATGATATCCAAGTTCTTTTAATATTTCATTAGTGGTATCAAAATCACTAACTTCTACTTCCATTTCTTTAGTGCCATCTATATTTGATGATAAAACATTTTTTATTGTAAGAGTAGTTTTAATACCATTAGTTCTTAATCTAATCCATTTATTAGGTAGAGCTGGATTAAAATCATAAACATATCTTTTTTGAAGCACATCTTCTACTAGTTTTGCATTCAATTTTTTAAGTTTTGATTTTATTAAATCCTTATCTATTTCTAAAACTCTTAGCTCATATTCAATCCTACTCATTAAATTGCCTCCTAATTTATATTTCTACACCAATACCATATCCATTAAAATTATATCATTTTTTAATTCACTATAACAAACAAAAAAGACATTTCTTTTTAAAATGTCTTTTAATGTGCGTTTACATTATATAGATCATAATATGACTTATATTCATCTGGTTCATATACTGTACCAGTAAACCAAACTTCCTCTGTATCTTTATCCACTATTAAGAATAAGAATGGTTTATTAAATGTCATATTTATTTTTTCAACTGGTGGAGTAAATATGTAATCAAATCCACAATCTCCGCCACCTCTTCCACCTACTGCTGTTCCTGCGCCAGCCTTTATTCCATTATTTGTAAACTCAATTGTTGCTTTATGTAATGTATTACTAATATATGATTTATTTGTAGTTAAATTTGATAAATCAGCTTTTTCTGAATCAAATATATCTGTTATTCCTATTTTCTTTAAATCATCTTTTAAATTTAATTCATAATCAAATTTGAATAAAGGAATATATCCATATATTTCAGTTATAACTCCATCTTTAAAGTTTTCAGATTTAATTTCTTTAGTACTATTAATTAAATTATTAATATCACTAGCAGTTAATTTAGAAATGAATGATTTTAGTTCTTCTTTTCTTGGCATAATACCAATATATTGAAGTTGAGTATCGCCATATTTTCTTAAATCTTTCTTAAATACTTTAACGTTATCATCTACATATAATTCAAAATCAGTTGAACCCTCAACGAATCCATAATTACTATCTAATTCTTTTAAATATTTTTCAAAATCAAATGATGTATCAACTTTGCATGATGATTCTGCTTCTTCATCTTCATCATCCCAAGTACATTCATCACATGCATTTGGAGCTCCACTATCAAGCCATTTATTATATTCGTTCATTACTGTTTCTTTTATTTTGTCTTTTCCTAGAATTTTAACAATATCATAATTATTAATAACTGCTCCTATTTCAACAGATTGTCTTTTTGTAGTATCATTATTAAAAATTAATTTGTGAAAATCTGTTTCACCTAAAGGAGCAATATATTTGTGATAATCTAAATGAGAAAAACCAACTGAATAATCAATATCATCCTCTCCAAATATATCCTCAGTATCATCACTAGAACTATCTGCTTGAATTCTTCTAACCCAATTCATATCAATTGCTAAAGCATTAATTAATACATAATCATCATTTTTAACATCGCCAACTAAATTATTAATTAACTTAAATGTTTTGTTACTTACATATTTATTAATATTATTTGGTGAAGAAAAACTATCATATTTTACATCTGCATCAAAACTATTTGCAAGTAAATCTACATAAGATTTTTTAATTGAATCTTTATATGTATTTTTTATGAATAAAGCATTAGCAAATGACATATTACTATTGTTTGTATATTTATGAAATTTATAATTTCCTAAAACAGTATTAATTTGATTTTTAGTTTCATTATTAGCGCCTTGCATTAACATTCCAAGTGCATACTTTATAGATAGTGGACTATATATCATATTTTTTCCATCGCCTTCTAATTTTAAGAATGCTAAATCAAATGTATCTAATGAATTCTTTGTAATTGTATATTCACTTTTTTTAATAGTTGAAGGTGTCTCAATTACTTCAGTATTATTACCATTATTTCCTACTTCAGACGTTTCATTATCTTTGCCCAATAGTTTCATAACTTTGTCTTTATGTAAAGCAAGAACTCCCCCAAGAGCCAGTAAAAACAAAAATACAGAAACTATTATTATTAAAGCTTTGTTATTTTTTTTCTCTTTATTATAACTTTCTTCCATTTTATAAATCTCTCCTCTATATAAATTAATGTTATCTCTTACAAAATACAACGTCAATTTAAAAAAAATAATTTTACATTACCTATACAATTATTTATTAATAAATATAAGGAAATATTAATATGATAACAAAAAATGAAATGGTTTATGATGAACTTGCAACTAAAAGCTATATTAATAGAGAACTTAAAAACTAGAAGAAGAAAAAACAAAAACATTAAATGAATATAACAACGTTAAAAATGAATTAATAAGTTTTAAAAAATCAATTTCTGAAATATCAGATAAATATAAAAATGCCTATGAAAAAGTAAAAGCTATTGGTGATTTTAATGGAGATGCTATAAAAGACTCTGATAAACTTTATACTTCTTCCTCCAATATGAATGAACTAATTACTTCAACAGAAGATGTAATAAATCAAATAGATCTTTTAATAAAAAAATATATGAATGAATATAATGCAAAGAAGTTCGCAATTAATAATTATAGGGCTTACAAAATGGTAGCAAAGGAGTAATACATATTATGAATGATATAAATATTTCACCAAATAAAATGCTAGATGCATATAATTATTTGAACTCAATAAATAATGGTAAGAAAAGTATAAAAATAATAACTATACATCTTTATGTGATGACTCTATAAATATGGGATATGAAGTTCTAGATAACTACAAAATAAACCCTAAAAATGTCACAGTTATAGCTTTTAGTGGAGGAGCTAAAAAGGTTTTCAAATTTCTGAACAATACTATGATCAAAACCCTAATGTAAAGAACCTAGATGTAATATTTGCTGATCCTGCTTTTGGTGGTAACAGGAATTTTGGGCTTGATAGTTTTGTAAAAGAAGAAATGACTAATGGTAAAAAATATGTAGATAAAGTAAATATACACTTTATATATCGTAATTATTATAACAGAGAGGGAGATATAAAGAGTAAAACTTCTAAACCATTAACAGATAAATCATATAAGTTTGATATTAATTTTGAAAAAACATCAGTGCATGAAAATATTAATACAATTGTAATAAGTAATTATTATGATTCTATTTCAGTAAAATGACATTATAAAAAAGACCATATGGTCTTTTTAAATGTCTTTAAACAATTTATGTTATCTTAATCTAATATTTAAACTATCATCCTGAATATTTATTTCATTTAATAATTCAATACTTGGATCATGTTCAATTATTCTATAAATCAAGTATATTAACTCTTCAGTTTTTAAATAACTTATTAAATCTTGTTTTTGATAAACATGATCATACCAATTTTGCATATATCTATATCTGTTTTTAGCATAATCATCATCAGGATACATATTAAGAATTTCCTTTATTTCTTCTAGATTTCTCTTTGCTTCTATATTTAATAACTCATGATAATGATAAGAGAATACTTGCATACCTGGTACTATTATTTTTTTAATATTTTTACTTTTTAATTGCTCAATAAATAATAATAGTGAATAAACTTTACTTGGATGAACATTAGGATTTTTAATACCTTTATTTAGTGAATATATTTTTCTTTCAATATGTTTATTTTTAGTTTTTTTGCTACTTTGAACAGCATATATATAACATATTCCTTTATCATTAATATCATATAAAACATGTGGTAGTTCATACTCTTCTTCATCATTTTTTAAAGTAAATACCATACTTCTAGTTGATTCATCCCACCATTCATTTACTATTGTCTTCATAAAAACATCACAATCTTGAAATGTACTTACTTTAATTGAATCCTGATTATCAAAAATCTTATTTCTTACAAATTGTAATTGATTTGTTAAAAAAGAATCAACATTTGAAATATCATTTACTCCCATACGTAGCCATATACGACGTAATACATGTATAGCATTTTGCCTTATATGAATTTTATCACCATATTGATGAAATAATTTTGTACTTTCATTTATTATATCTTTTAGTTTTTCAAAAAAACATATACTATCATTTATATTTAAAGTTAAACAATCATCATTTAAGTGTTCACTCAAAAAATCAATATCACTCTTTGAAGCTTTATGCATATCTACTTCTTTGTCATTTATAACCTTTTTAAATAAATCAAAACCATCTTGTTTAAAATTAAAATTAATATTTGGAACTTCACTTTCAGATTTTATTTGATGAATAGAATAAGTTAAAAATATATTTACAATATCTTTTAATTCTAATTTATTACGCATTATTACTCCTCATTACTAAATGATTATATTATATATTAAAACTTAATTAAAAACTATAGTTTCTGCTATAGTTTTAATTATTATTTTTAGGTTCTAATTTTAAAGTTTTTTGTTTTTCTTTATAAACAACAGTAAATGATTTATTAGCAATAGTAGTGACTTCGTGTTCACCCATTCCATATCCTTCAGTTCTACTGGTAACAATTGCATTATCAGTTAAATCTACTAGTTCTTTATCTTCTTTTGATAAAATAAAGCTTAGTATTCTTTTTAAATCATAGATAGAAAGATAATTTTTTGCTTTAAATTTAAAACCAAGTGATTCTATTTCCTCACTTAAACAAATAGAAGTACTTGATGAACCATTAAATCTATCACTATCTATTTCATTATTTATTTTTACATTGACGCATCTTCCCTGTTCCAAAAAATATTTTTTAATTATTTTTTTCATCTCATCATAACTTATATTAAATGACATTGTATCATTCATGCTCTAATTCCCCACTTTCTAAGTTATTATCTAACATATAAAGACTCAAATACATTTGTAGCTAACGCAGTTATTTCACTAGATTTATCTTGAGGTCCTTTAACATTAACTACATAAACATCACCATTTAAACCAACAATATATGCATAATTAAGATTACCACTAATTATATAGTTTTCTCTTGCATATACTTCTTGTTTCTTAGAATTTGTTTTTAAAGTAAATTTAATATCATTATCTGATAAATTGTTATTAACTTTATCAACAAATTCTTTAACATCTGTATTTGTATATTCTAATGCAGAGATTAAGTATATTACACCATTTGGATTATTTTCATAATCACCTTTAATATAAACTTTCTTTTGACTCTCTGAATATGCTAGTCCTCTTAAGTCAGTTCTATAAGTATAATCACTTGGTACATAAAATCTTAAATATCCAACTTGTGTATTACCCTCAATTTCAGTAGCTTTAGTAGATGTATTTGTATTATCTTTTTCTTTATTCGAACATGCTGCTAATGAAAAACACATAATGATTGCAAGAGTTATAATTATAAATTTATTCTTCATTTTTTTCTCCTTAAAACAATTATTAATATATTCTTACTAAAAACCAATTTGAACTATATTTACAATATCCTACTGATGAAAGACTATCTACTATTTGATCTTTTGATCCTTTGAAAGTCATAGTTCCTTCAAGTTTATAACATTCAGTTGCATTTTCTGTAGCTTTATATGTATCTGTCATTTTCTTATTAATGTTTTCTAATTCTTCATCTGTCATTTTAGTTTTTTTAGTTATCTCATAAGTAGCTTTAAAATCATCACCTAGTTTTTCTTTATCACTTTGTAATGATTTTTCTAACCTTTCTTTTGTCAAATATTCTTTTGAATATTCAATATAAAATGATGGGAAAATTTCCTTTGTAAGTTCTACATCAGCTGTAGTATATGCAACTATATACTCATCTAGTAAATCTTCAACTGTTTTTTCCTTTTTAACACAACCAGTAATCATAAATACAGATACAAATATAATAATTAGAAATATTTTTTTCATAAATTTGCACTCCTCGATAAAGATTATATCAAAAAAATAAGAGACTTTAAAGTCTCTTATTTACTTGTTATTTTACTTACCTTACTAAATGGACTATATACCCTATTTTCATCTACTACTTTATAACTTCTTACTTTAAAGTAATATGTTTTTCCTTTTGTAGTACTTCTTACGTATTTTAACACTTCATCCTCACTAGTAAATTCTTTTACTAGTTTGTATGTTCCACTCTTTGAAGTAGACATGTATATTTGATATCCATCTGCCTCTTCTACAGCATTAACTTTTACTATTACTTTCTTAGCTTTTGTTTTTAATGTGAATGTTGGCTTTAATGTTGTTGCAGTAAATGTTTTTTCTGTGTATGCACTACATTTAAATGAAGTACATGCTTTTACTCTATAGTAGTATTTATTTCCTATTACTAGTCCAGGGCTTACTAGTGTTCCATATGTATCTAGTTCTTCTACTACTTCATAGTTTTCTCCATCTAAGCTTAACTCTAATACATATAGTTTTGCTCCCTTAGACTCTCCTATTTTAACGTTAGCACTTGTTGTATCTTTCATACTTATTGTAAGTTTTGGACTTTCTACTGTTGTTTTTACTGTTAATACATCACTAAATGTTCCATATACTTTAGAGCCACTTACTGTTTTATATGCCCTTACTTTGAAGTAATATGTTTTATTTGCACTAAGTCCTTCTACTTTAGCTTCTAATATAGAATTCTTTTTAACTGTTACTTTCTTAGTGTAATCT
This sequence comes from uncultured Mycoplasmatota bacterium, assembly GCA_946413985.1. GTDB lineage: Bacteria > Bacillota_I > Bacilli_A > RF39 > UBA660 > CAG-1000. Next base: position 8,623 of record CAMKMS010000002.1, on the reverse strand, counting down.
TTCTTATTAGTACTCATGTGTACTTCATATCCACTTACACTTACTTTATCATATCCAAGTACTACATTATCACTACCTACACTTACTTCAGTTAAGTTTAATACTTTATTTGGAATTGTTTTACCACTTACTACTTTAGAAGTTTTACTATTTGTAGTATTTGATGCTTTTACTTTAAAGTAATATACTTTTCCATAAGTTAGTCCTGTAGCTGTATATGATAAATCTGTTGTTGTTCCTAAAGTTGTCCAAGTTTTTTCATCTGTACTTTGATATACTGTGAATTTTTCTGCATTTTCTACTTCTTTCCAACTTACTAGTAATGTATTATTTTCTGCATTTCTTACTTTTATTGTTGGAGCTACTGTTATTTTAGTATTAGGTTTTTTAGTAGCTTCATAATATATTTGCATATCATATATATCCATTTGATCTACTAATTCAGCTTTAAGATAATCTGGAGCACCTGTAATTGCATATTCATCATATCCATTTGTTAATACATAACCATAACTTGTATTAAATAATAAATGTAAAATATATCTTTTGCCTAAAACAAATTTATCAGTACTCGTAAGTACATTTCCAGTACTTTCTTCAGTCCAGATAATATTTGTAAGTTGTAACCCAACAGTTGTTAATCTAATATCATTATTATTAAATTTATTTCCTTCAACAGGAGCTACAATACCAGTAATATTAAAATCTGTTACTACTGTAGGTGCTACTGCTAGCCAACTAATTTGTCTTTGAACTTCACTACCATATTTAGCAGTATTTTCATCATTTAAATAAAACTTTGTATTATTATCTACTCCATAACCTTTTTTTGGTACTACTGTAAATCTTACCTCATAAGTTTTACCACTTTCAAATTTATCTTCTCCTTCAAGATGTCCGCTTTCACCAACTGTATACCAATAATCAACTGCAAAGGTATACTTATCTGGATCTAAAGATACAATATTAGTATCAGGACTAAATCCAACAACTGGTTTATTTATAGTTCCTCTTACTTCAGTTACATAAACATTCCAACTAGCATATAGAGTGGTTTCTGTTTCTATTGGAGTATTAAAACTAAATACTTGAGTTAACTCAGGATCTGAATACCAATCTCCTAATAAATAACCATTTTTTGTTGAATCATATAAACCAGGTTTAGTTGCGTACTCACCTGGAATAACATTTTGATCTTCAATTGGTGTTCCTCCATTTGTATTAAAATGAACAGAAACTGTTGGTTTTGAATAAATAGCAATAAATTTTAAATTGCTAGTTTCAAGAGTTTGTACAATTTTAAGATGTCCACCTTCTGAAACATAATAATCTTTTGATGAATCATTTGAAATAACTGGTCCATCTACACTTCCTAGTCTCCATTCAACTAATTGATATCCATTAATTCCTCTTTGATCAACACCAAACAATTCATTTTCATGATAATTAAAAGATGAGCTTACTCCATCAGCATATTCAATTCCACTATACGTAAATATTGCAACGCCATCCATATTTGCTTCTACTTCAAAATGGTAATTCCAATAAGCATCTATTGTTAAGTCACTAGTTACAGGAAGAGTAAAATTATAACAATTATCACCCAACTTCCAGCAAGAAAATAATAGTTTTCCAACAACAGGTTTTGCTGGTTGACTAACTATTTGTCCATCAGCAACCTCAACAGTTTTTATTTCATTATCAAATCCATCTGTAAAAGTTACATTATGAACTATAGTTCCCTCTGACCATTTCCAATAATATACAATATCTACATCTTGATTTAACATAAATCCATTTTCTGGATCAATTTCATATCTTACGCCATTAATTGTAATATAATCAATTTCTTTTCCATTTGGAGCTATTACTTCATATGTTCCACCAAAAGCATGCATTACATTTTCAAGTGATGTTGATGGTCCATATCCAACACAATCTTTTACAAATGTTCCTTCACCATTATATGTTCCACCATTAAAATTAAATGACATAGTAAATTCTGGCTCCCATGAGGGAGTTATTGTCATATTTTGTGTTACATTAAAATCATCAAATTGCCATCCAAAATAATATCTTTTAGGTAATAATGTAAATCCATATGATTCAATTGAACCTAACACAACATGTTTTCCAAATACTAAATTATTCATAGGTTGTGGATTTTCAATATCATTATCTGGGTCTAATGTAATAGTATATTTTGTTTCATTACCTACTACATCAACATGATAATAATCATCTCCATTGAATTCTTCATGTTTATAACTTATAGTTTTTAATGTTCTTGTACTTTCAATTGGTGCATATCCATTAGCAGTATCTAGTGCTACCATTTCAAGAGTATAATTACCTATATTATTTTCTGGACATACTACTTCATCTTTTTCACATCCAAGATCAATATAGTTAACAACACTAGGTGATTTGCCACCAGCATTGTGACCAAAAGCACTAACCTCTGTTTCACCATATTTAATATAAACTTGGTAAACATAATAGTCATCCGCTTTTGTAAATGATAATTTATTGTCTTCATCAATAAATACATTTGTCACTTCACTAGCAAATACTTTAAATGGTAATACTATTAATAATAATACTACTAAAAACTTTAAATAATTTTTCATTAATCATCCTCCTTCCATATTTTATTAATGAATAATTACAAAACTATTTTATCAAAAAAATTTATTAAAATAAATACAATTTATTATTAAAAAAAAAGAAGATTTATAAATCCTCTTAATTACTGGCTTTAATCATTTTTAAATTCAATTGTATTTAAAAAATCTTGAACTTCTTTACTCTCAAATGCTTTAGCAACACTTATATCTTTAGTATGCTTATTACCAACATATGCAGTAAGTACTATTGAATTATCTTTATCATCAACTAATAGTATTCTAAAATATACTTCATTATCATTCACATTGTAAGTATATCCACTATAATTATTCCATGTGTAATCTTTTACACTACCTTTAGAATACTCATATCCCAAAAAATTATGTGTTTTAGCATAATCATATGCTTCTTTTGTACTCTCTATATAATCAAAAGAAATAAACAAACTTAAAGCCTCACTCTGTATTTGATTATATTTTGGATTCTCTTGTATAAAAGTATTATCTGAACCTTTAAATGTTGTTACATAACTTTTTTCATCACTTAAAATTCTTATTATTTTTTCTGATGATTTTTTACATCCCGTAATCATTAATAAACATACTATAATTAATAAACTTAATACTATTTTTTTCACAATATTCCTCCTAAATAATTAAAACATATATTATTTATTCAATGTTATATTGTTCATAAATTCTTCTTCAAATTTAGATAGACTCTCATCTTCATAAATAAATCCAATTACAATATTACTATATTCAACGTTTATTCCATAATTATTTTTTCCATCTTTACTTTTATATATTGCCCAATTAATTCCATTAATGGTTTTTGATCCAACTTTTGTAAATCCATTCATAGACTCTTCTATCTTTGTACCATACATGTCTCCCATTGCAATTCTAATTAAGCTTTCATCACTATCTTTTTTAGTACAATTAATAATCAATGATGTAATTGGATTACTTATTTCACAATCATGTGGAAATCTAAAATTAATTTTACTAAAAGAACCATTTTCATTTAAAGTTAAATCATAATCACCAATGATAAGTCTTCCTTCTACATTTTTAGTACCATTATATTCTTCATTATTTTTTTCTTTTTCTTTATTTCCACATGCAGTTAATGTAAATAACATAACTACTATTAATCCGAATAATAATATCTTTTTTATAAAAAATCACTCCTTAAAAAATACAAATTAATTATAACATATATCTCATTATTTATTTAATTATTCTTTTGGACCATTCCAATTTTTAAATCTATCTTTTAATTCTATTAATTGTTTTGTTCCAATTATTATCTTTCCATTTTCATCTTTTCTTTCTTCTATATTTATTGGATAACAATTTTCATCATTTAAATTATCTAAATCATCTATAGCAATCTTATTTTTGCAACTTTGAGATTCAAAATACTTTCCTTTTAAAAGATAATATGAATAAGGTGACTCTTCACAAGATTTACAAGTGTTTATTACAACCATTACCTTATCTTCACTATTTTTTATTGCTATTAAACCAATAGTTATTCCTTCATACTTATAAGATATATACGTTGGTTGATTCGTAATATTTTCTTCATCTATTATAATATTTCCTTCAGAATCAATATTAGCATTTTCTACAATACCAACTATTGAATAAACTTGAGCATTAAATAAATCCATAAAAAAGCAAATAAAACCTATAAATACCAATATACTAACAATTATAATAATAATTAAATTTTTCATTACTCCTCCACCAAAATATTTTAAACTCATTATATCATTTTTTATACAAAAAAACTCCATAAAGGAGTTATTTATTATTTATTAATGACAAATAAGTTTTCCTGTATTAGCATCTTTACCATATATAGTACAACTTGTTTCATAATGTAAACTAGTGTATCCGTTAGTTTTTGTATCACCATTATAACTACCATCTGTACAAGTATAAGTATTCCCGTCTGAAATAGTTTTACATTGACCATTAGTAAATATTTTGTTTAAAATGGCAATATTACTATTATGATATGCACCATTAGTTGATCCTTCAATACAATAGATTTTATTATCTTTTAGAATACAAGCATATGCTCTTGAAATTGTATTATCACTTGAAAGTACTAATCCAAAGAAATTATGTCTTTGTTTTCCACCTGCTGTTTTTAGATTATTGATATCAGTTGTATACTCATCAGAAGATAAAGTTGAACCTAAAGTTTTTGCTTGATCTCCTTCATAACTAAAATATGCATAAACACATCCTTTACAATTAATTACTTCTTCTACAACCACAGGTTCATTATTACCTACATAATTATTTTCATCTTCATCACCAGAATCAATTATTTCATCATCATCTATTATGGTATTATTTGATTCATTGTTGTTATTATTGTTGTTGTTATTGTTATTATTTGTATTTTCGTTAGTTTGATTTGAATTTGAATTATTATTTACATCATTATTCAAATTCTTTTCCTTTCCACAACCAACTAACAATAAGCACATAACAATAGTTAGTAAACTAATTAGAAATTTCTTTTTCATTAAATCTCCTCCTTAAATATATTCTATCATATATATCTATGATTTTTATTAGTGTTTTTATATAAATGAAGAATATTTTATCAATATAATAAAATATGTTTTTCTAATAATCTTTAGCAGAAACTATATCATAAATAATACAAACATCTTTTTTTAATCTTTCATTTTCTTGATTACAAACAAGACCACTTTCTTTATTTTTAGTCTTATTAAGATTTAAACATCTATTATTATCTTCTATAGGTGTATACCCTTTAGGGCATACTCTTTCCTTTACTACATTTTCTTCTATCCTAACTTTACATTTTTTTCCTTCTAACACTCCATCACCATCACAATAATATGAGGTTGGTTTTGCTTTAGATTCATGATAACATTTTTTATCTTTATTCATCAAAGAGCCATCTGGATTAGTTATAAATTTTCCATCAGGACATACCCAATCTGCCTTATAACCAGAGGACGCACTCGTATCATAACAATATCCATTAATTAATTTATCATTACCTAGACATTTACCATTAATAGTAGGTTTTCTACCTAAACATCTACCATTATATAGAAGATCTGTTGAAGGTGTAATTCTACAATATTCTTTTGCATCACCGTAATACTCTTTTATAATGCAATAACCATCTTTATAATCTCCATTTTCACATATTCCTATAGCATCATAAGTTCTTTCACTTATACATTTGTCATCAACTAATTTAAAGCCTTTATTACATATATAATTATCACTTTCTGTTGCATCAATCACTTCATAACATTTTCCTTTATAATCTTTATAACCTGAAGGGCAAAATTCACCATAAGTAGCCGTTATTCTTTCTTTTTCTTTAAAGCACCAATCACCTTCTAAAACATATCCTTCATCACAATACTTTCCAGTTTTTTTAATCTTTTCAAGTTCTGATACAGAATCATTTACTAAATTTTCTATATTAATACTATTATTATCTTGAACAATAGACTCTATATATGATATTTTTGCTGGACTAACATTATATTTTTTTGCAAGTTTCTTATCTTCCTTAGTTATTTTTTCAACTGTTACTATTTCGGTATGAATTTCTTTCTTTCCAAATTCAAACTCAAGTTGCTTTGAAACTATTTCATTTGTAGTATTTCCTTCTACATGTAAAATAACATAAAGATTATCTTCTTTATCTACATACCCTTTTTCAACCAAAGAAGTTATTATCATTTCAAAAACAATATCTAAAGATTTACCCTTTAATTCATTACTTATAATGTCCTTAGCATCATCATTTAACGCTATTATATTTTTTACCTTTTCATTCCTATCTAAGTTAATTTCAATACTAGGATTTATATCTAATGTAATAGTGGTTAGTGTTCTATTATTAAAAAAATAAAATCCCATAATACCTATAACTAAAACTAAACAACATATAATAGGAATAATAATTCTCTTTTTCATTTAGTTTCACCTATAATAAGTATATCATAAAAAAACAGATTTTTAATCTGTTTTATATTTATTTTAAAATTTCAATAATTTAGTTATCTCTTTTTTATTATCTTTGATATACTTCCACAAAGGTTCATACTTACTCATTATTTATCACCTTTTAAATCATTTGTATTCATATAACAGTTTATCATTTTCATAAATATATGGTCCTTTTGCACTTTCATCTCCAAAATAAGTAGATCTATTATTAAATAATTCTATTAAATCATTTTTTGACTTGATTACACTTATTTGATATGGCTGTTCAAATGCTATTTTTTCAACAAATAAGTATTTATCATCTAAATTAATTAATACACCGGCATGTCCTACAAATAATGTATTAAAATCACTATCATGTAAAACAACACTTATAAGTGATACTTTATCACTATTCAATTTAAAATCATGTGATTTTAACTTGTTAGGATATACATTTTTATATTCTTCTTTTTCTATATTAGATACATCCATTTCATTAAATAAATTAATAAAATCCAATTGATTATCATTTATTGTTTTATAATCTTCATTATTTTCAAGAACATCCATATCAAACATTAAATATGTTCCATATTCACTTTCAATTGTATTTATTTCAATAATATTTTGAAGTAAAGCATATGCTGTTATTCTACAATCTCCATCTGACTTACTATGGATCTTTTCGTATCTATCCATACAATTAGCATCATTATAAATAAAAGTATCTGTTTTATCCCAATTCTTTAAACCACAGCCCATATCTTCTTCTTTATTAAAATCATCTAACCATTTAAAAAATAAATCAACATTAGATAGTTTATGTTCATCAAATACTTTTCTTAGTTCATTTCTATCTTTTTCATCTATTAAATTGGAAGAATAACCTATTTTATATATATCATTTTCTATTGTTTTATTTTTATTACAAGAACACATTAATAAACAAATAATCACTATTAAAAAAATTTTTTTCATAATTAACCTCTGAAACAATGATAACACATATTTGACTATTTAAAAATCAAATAAAATGCTATATCAAAAAATCTCAATAAATATAACTCATAATGATTTCTATTCTAAGGGTTTACCAATAAATTTTTCACCATTTTTAACTTTTATATATGGGAAATTCATAGAATCTTCTTCTATAAATTCAAGTTCATTATCATGAACTTTAAATTTATTTTTAAAAGTGTTATCATTCAAAAACAATATATCATTTTCTATACTCCATGTACCCTCACCTATATAACTACTTAAATACCCTTCATAAAATGAAGCAGTTCCATCATCTTTTATAGTTATAGTAAAATCTCCACCAAATCCTTCATTATTATAAGTATATATTTTATTTGCAACATCATTTTCATTTTTTATATTTTTTATAACAATTCCAGTAATAAAAATTACAACTATAACTATAGCAATAAAAACTAAATATAAATATTTTTTCATAATAATTTTACCTCAAATTAATTATATCATAAACTTTATATGTACTATTATTTTTTATAAACAAATCATACAAAAACTCTAACTAAATGTTAGAGTAATTTTCCTATTGGTACACTAGAAATCATGCAGTTTGACTAGGTATCACATAAAAAGGAATTCGAGTTCCAACATCATAATAGCATAAATTCCTAAAAAGTCAAAATCTCTTTGCTTGGATTATTAATAGTTTTTGATTTTTAGATACTATTTTTCAAATAATATAAATCCAATTTCAGTAGGATGATCAAAATATAATTTTTCTTTTTTAGTTGATTTATTTCTTAATATGAAACTAAGTACTAATAAATCTCCACCTGCAAAAGCTATTTGAAAAGCACCATATACTAATAAAGAAGGAGAGTTAAGAATTATTGATATTATTGATGGAATTACACCTAGTATCATGCACGGCATAACACTTCCCATAATATACTGATATTTCTTTAGTGGCTTTTGGCAAGTACAATAAGGAGTAAAGTTTTTCCAAA
>CAMKMS010000001.1 GCA_946413985.1 uncultured Mycoplasmatota bacterium | reverse complement strand
AAAAAAGAATAGTTTTATCTATTCTTCTTTAATTATAAATTGATTATCATAATCTATTAATAATTTATCACCTTGATGTATTTTTTCTTCTAGAAGTGATTCAGCAATTAAAGTTTCTATATTTTTAGTTACATATCTTTTAATTGGTCTTGCTCCAAATTCTGGAGTATAAGCATCATCTATAATTTTATTTTTTGCTTTATCTGATAGTTTAATATGTAATCTTACATTCTCTAAATTTTTATTAGTTACTTCTATTAATCTATCAAGTACTTCATAAATAACATCTTTAGATAAACTATTAAATATAACTATTTCATCAATACGATTTATTAATTCTGGTCTAAATTTAGTTTTTAAAATATTTAATACTAAATTATCTCTATCTTCATCATTGTTATGATCTAATATTATTTCGCTACCAAGATTAGATGTCATTATAATAATTGTATTTTTAAAATCAATTAGTCTACCTTGTGAATCAGTAATTCTACCATCATCTAATATTTGAAGTAATATATTAAATACATCTGGATGTGCTTTTTCTATTTCATCAAATAATACTATTGAATATGGATTTCTTCTTACTGCTTCAGTTAACTCTCCACCTTCATCATAACCAACATATCCTGGAGGAGCACCTAATAATCTAGATACATTAAATGCTTCCATATACTCAGAACAATCAATTCTAATCATATGTCTTTCATCATCAAATAATTCATAAGCAAGTGATTTTGCTACTTCTGTTTTACCTACTCCAGTAGGTCCCATAAATATAAATGAACCAATTGGTCTATTTGGATCTTTAATACCAGAACGAGCACGAATAATTGCATTGCTAACAAGTTCTATAGCATCATTTTGTCCTTTAACTCTATGCATTAAGTTTTCTTTTAATGAAAGAAGTTTGGCTTTTTCGCCACCAACTAATTTTGATACAGGAATATTTGTCCATTTAGAAATAATTTCAGCAATATTATCTTCATCTACTACATCTGATAATACTTCTCCTCTCATAGTAAGTTTTAATTGAGATAACTCACTCTCAGCTTCTGGTATTTCACCATATTTTAGTCTTGCTGATTTTTCCAAATCATAATCATTTTGAGCTTGTTCAAATTCAAATTTTAATCTTTCTAATTTTTCTTTCTTTTCATTTATTAAATCTTTTAATTTCTTCTCTTCTTCCCATTTCATTCTAAGGTCATCTTGGCTTACTTTTAGTTTTGCCATCTTATCTTCAATTTCTTTGACCTTATTTTTACTTATCTCATCTGTTTCTTTCTTTAAAGCTTGATTTTCTATTTCTAAAGTCATTAATTCTCTATTAATTCTATCAAGTTCACTTGGAACACTATTCATTTGCATCTTAATAGTTGCACATGCTTCATCAACCAAGTCTATTGCTTTATCTGGTAAAAATCTATCTGTTATATATCTATCTGATAAATTTACTGCTGCTACTAGTGCATTATCACGAATAGTTACTCCATGATATATTTCAAATCTTTCTTTTAAACCACGAAGTATTGTTAAAGTATCAACTATACTAGGTTCTTTTACCATTACTTTTTGAAGACGTCTTTCTAATGCTCCATCTTTCTCTATATATTCTCTATATTCATTTAGTGTTGTTGCACCAATTAATCTGATTTCAGCACGAGCAAGCATTGGTTTTAACATATTACCAACATTCATAGCACTATTAGAACCTGCTCCAACTATCATATGTATTTCATCAATAAACATAATAATTTCGCCATCTGAAGATGATACTTCTTTTAAGACTGCTTTAAATCTTTCTTCAAACTCACCTTGATACTTAGCACCCGCAATTAAAGCACTTAAATCAAGTTCCCAAATTCTTTTGTTTTTTAAATCATCTGGTACATCCCCACGAATAATTCTTTGTGCAAGACCTTCAACTATTGCAGTTTTACCAACACCTGGTTCTCCAATTAATACAGGATTGTTTTTTGTCTTACGAGATAATATTCTAATTACATTTCTTATTTCATCATCTCTACCAATTATTGGATCAATTTTATTGTCTTTAGCCGCATTAGTTATATCTCTACCGAATTTTTCAAGTGGATTTTTAATATCAAATCCTTCATTTTGATACATAATAATACACCTCCTTTTAAACCAAAAATATTATACAACAAAAATTAGCACTCGTCAATAGCGAGTGCTAATTATTTAACTTTATTACAATTATCTTACAGTACCATAATCTGGTGCCCCATAAGCATATATATATGGGCTATCAAGAGGATATTCTTTATTTTTAACATAGTTAGAATTTGCATTTCCTTCTATTGTATATACCATTCCATTTTCTACTTTTTCAACAATACCAACATGATCAACTAAATGTTCACTTGGGAAATCAAAGAATATAACATCTCCTTTTTTTGGAGTATATTCACTTTTATACTTAAATTGACCTTTGCTTTTAAAATATCTTATTCCTGCACTAACCCCACCAAATCTTGGAATATATGTTTCCATAACATTGCTTTGACTTGCAACATAACTTACAAAAACACAACACCATTCCATATGGTAATTAACTCCATACCATTGCCAATATTTACTTCCATGATTACCAATTTCATTCTTAGCAACATTGACTACATTATTTCTAATTATTTCTTCTCTATTTATTTTATAATCAACACTAGCTATATCAATATTTTTTAAATTCCAATTTTTATTAAATAATACTTTAACTATAATATCTTTATCTACTTTTATATACTTACTAAATAATTCCTTAGCTTCCTTCTTTTTATATTTAATTTCTAATACTTGATACTTATTTTCTTCATAACATTTAATATTTTTCTTTTTAAAATATTTATCAATTATATTATTATATATTTTAGATAAATCATTATTATAATTAATATATCCACTTACATCCTCTAAAAACAAATTTGCCATATTATAATCAATATAAATAACATTATCTTTTACACTAATCATATCATTATGATACTTTTCACTATATGAAATAGATGTAGGAAAAAACATATTATCTATTATTAAATATGTTAATAATATTGCTAAAAGAGTTATTGTTCCCTTAATCAATCTCTTCTTCATTTTCCCTCTTCCTTTTTATTAATACAATGACAAATACAGCTATAATTAATACATCTATTATTATAAAGCCATATGAAACAGATGATTTAATATTATCAAAACTAAATTGGAAATTAATAGCTTTACTATCACCATTTTTTATATTCCATACTAATGTTTTACCATCATTTAATATCTGATCTGCATTTGATGATAAAGCTTTTACTGGTAAATTAACAGTAAAAGTATTTAAAAAATCAACATCTTTATAATTATATTTATCATTTAAATTATATAAAAAATTAGCCCTATAAACCCCATCTTTTTTCTTAAACATATTTGTTCCAACTACAGAATTCTTATTTAAAATAACAGCTATATTACTTGTAGTAGAAATATTATCAATATTATCTACTTCATAAACATATTCATTTCCAACATACTCTTCATTACTATATTCTTTTTTTGTAAATCCATCTAAATAATTATCTTTTATATTATCATTAATATATTTTTCAACATCTTTATTAGTTTTAATAATATCAGTTTTAATTAAAGTTTCTATTAATGACTTATCAAATGCTACTATAACATTATAAGTAAACTTACCATTTTTATCAATAGTAATAGTATTTTCATTTTTAACAGAACATGCACAAACAATAAAGCATATAATGATTATTAATAAGTTTTTTAATACTTTTTTCACTTTAACTACCTCTACTATAAAAATTATATCATAAAAAAAGAGATTATTCATCTCTGTTAATTTTTATAATGCTTTCTTTAATTAAACTTATTATTAATTGTTTAGTTTCATCATCAATATTTCTAATATTATTAATTAACTTAAAAAATTTTAAAACATTGTTTACATCTTGTAAATTCTCTATATCAGCATGTTCAATTGCATTAAATAATTCAGTAACTATTTTGTCTTTCTCAATATCACTATGATTCATTAACCATGAAATAATATTCTTTTCTAGTTCTCTACTTTTTGTTGATAAACCAGATTCAACTAATATATCATCATGAATTATCCATGTTGCAATTGCATGAGCAAATATATTATTTCTAGTAGATTTAACTACATTATAAATGTCATTTCTAAGAAGTATTCCAACCATACTATGTTCTGGCACAATATGCATGTATTTTCTTTTAATTCTTCTATATTCTTTTGAATTAAATTCTCTAAGTCTTAATCCTGGTCCATCATTATTATATACCTTTTTAATTCTAAATTGTTTTAATACATTTGTATACATAGAAGCAACAAGTGCTAAATTTCCACCCTTAGAATGTCCTCCTATTATTACATTTGGTCCAAACATTTTAATATGTTTATTTGCATAATTAATTGCATCTCTTTGAGAAGGAATTGGAAAAACACAGGATAAATATAAATCTTCTTTCCACCCACTAATAACTTCATCTGTTCCTTCAAAACTAATATATTCAAGCTTATCATTTATTTTAAACATCATAGCACTAAACTGTTTATTTATATTAACATTATAAATATAATCATGAATAATTAAATCTTTATATCTTTTTGTTTTAACTACTTCGCTAAGCATTTTATATGCATCTCTCTGTGCAATACCAAGTCTTCTAACATCTGAATATTTATTTAGTTTAAAATATTCATGTGCTATATATTCAATAGTATGATTTTTAATATTAATACTTGTATCAGTATAATTTAAATATGCAAGCATAGAAAAAACAAGATTATCTATATCATTAAACTCTTTTTCTTCAAAAGTTAAATCTCCATATTTTCTTACATAATCATAAATATCCATATTTCACTCTCTTACTAATTATATCATAATTTATTTTCTTAAATCACTAAATAAAACTATTAATGGGAAAATTTCAAGTCTTCCAAGCAACATCCCAATAGAAAGTGCTATTTTAGATAAACTACTAAAATCTGCATAATTATATATATTAAAACATAATCCAGTATTAGCAAAAGTACTAAATACTGAATTTAAAGTAACATCAAAATTAAAACCATTCAAACTAACTATAAACATAATAATAACAATTAAAGTTGCATATAAAAATAAAAATGTATTATTACTATTTATCACTTCATCACTAACGCTCTTATTATCAACTTTTATTACATGAATACTATTAGGATGTATTATTTTTAATATATCTCTTTTTATAGTTTTAAACATAAGAATTAATCTTGATATTTTAAATCCTCCACAAGTACTACCCCCACATGCACTAACTAACATTAAGAATAATAATAGTACTCTACAAGATGATGGATAAACATTAATGTTACTTATAGAAAAACCTGTACTAGTCATTATAGATAATGTATGAAATAATGAATTTAAAGCGCCACTTAAGAAAGAATTATATAACTTATATGTGTTAATAAACACAAAGAAAACTGATATTATTGCCATAACAACATATACTTTAAATTCTTCACTCTTAAATGCATTTTTAAACTTTTTAATAATTAATAAAAAATATATATTAAAGTTAACACCACTCAAAAACATAAATATTGCTACAATTAATTTAGAATAGGAAGAAAGTGTTGCTAAACTATTATTCATAAATGTAAGGCCACCAGTACTAGTTGTAGACATACTAATTAATAAGCTATCAAAAAATTTAACTCCACCAAGTCCAAGTAATATTATCTCGCTTATTGTAAGTCCAAAATAAATGCAGTATAAATATAATAACATCTTTTTTGTACTTGCTACTATTTTTTCACTATTATTACCAGGCATTTCAGCATTAAGTAAATGCATGGATTTATCATTTTTAGAAAGAGGAACTATAGCCATTACAAAAGTAATAATACCCATACCACCAATAAAATGCATATAACTTCTCCAAAATAGTATTGAATGAGCAAGACTTTCAACATCTTCAAAAACAGTACTTCCTGTTGTAGTAAGAGCGGATATTGCTTCAAATATTGAACTAACCACATCAGTAGATTTACTTAGTGATAAAGGAATAGATCCAAAAAGAGATATTAGTATCCATGATAAAGATACTATTATAAAACCATCTTTTGCATATATATATTTTTTTTCAACTTTAATTCTACTTAATAATAAGCCTGTCAAAAAACACATTATAGCAGGATATAAAAAGTAAGAAATATTTTCTTTATATACTAAACATACTATAATAGGCAAAACCATTAAAATAGAAAAAGTAATTAATACTTTACCAACATATTTATATATTATTTTGTTTTTCACTTTTTACTCCAATATATCATTTATATTCTTTAATTGATCACTATTATCTATTAAAACTATAGTATCATTTTCCTTTATAACAGTATTACCATTAGGAATTATAATATTCCTTCCTCTTTGAATTGCTATAATTAAAACACTTTCTTTTAAATGCATATCTTTTATTTTAGTATCTAGTTCCTTAAAATCATCTTTTATACTAAATTCTTGTATTTCAAAACTATCATCATCAAAAGTATATAATGCTTCACAACTACTCTTTTTACTATTCTTAAGAGCTCTTACAAATTTAACAATACTATCAGTAGCTATTCTATGAGGTGTTATTACAGTATCAATATTAGATGCCTCAATAACACCATCCAAATCAATATGATTAACCTTAGTTATAATACGAGGAACTTTCTTTAATGATGCAAACATAGAATAAACAATATTTTCTTCGTCAATACTTGTAAGAGAAATAAAAGCATCAGTTTCCTCTATACCTTCTTCATATAAAACATTTTGATTTGAAATATCAGCATTAATTATTAATGCTTTATCTAATGATTCACTTAATTGTTTACATCTATCTTGATTTATTTCTATTATTTTAACTTTCATATTCATATCAAGCAAAAATTTTGCAAGATAAAAACTTGTTGTTCCTCCACCAGCTATAATTACTTTTTTAGTTGGTTCACTGATTAAATCAGCATACTCTAAAAAAATCTTTATATCTTTAATTGTTCCAACAACATTTATTTTATCATTTACTTTTAATTTAAAACTACCTTTTGGAATAGTGGTTACTCCGTCTCTTAAAACAGCACATATAATTATTTCTGAATTACATTTTTTGATTAAACTATTAATTGTTATTCCATTTAAAACACTATCTTCTTTAATCTTTAAAGAAATCATTTGAAGTCTTCCTCTTAAAAAAGTAGTTGCTTCTAAAGCACTAGGAATACTTAATACTTTTGCAATATTTAAAGCGGTCAAATACTCAGGATTTACTATATATGAAATACCAATTTCTTTTTTTAGTAAATAGACTGAATTATTATTATCTTTATCGCGAATTCTAGCAATTGTATTTTTTGCTCCTAATTTTTTTGCAAGAAGAGAACAAATAATATTCTTTTCATCACTATCCATAACAGATATTAATAAGTCACATTTTTTAACTCCAGCTTCTATTAAAATATCAGCACTAAGTCCATTGCCTGTAACATAATTAACATCTTCATTATTTATAAGAGTTCTACTACCCTCAAAATCTACATCAACCAAAGTAACATCGTTTAAATCACGTACTAAACTTTTAGATAAGTAATCACCAAGTTTTCCAATTCCAACAACAATTATTTTCATAATATTACCTCTTAGAATATTCTACCATATATAAAAAAGAATTGAAAACAATTCCTTTTTAATCAATTGATTTTATTTTTTCATCCATTATTGAATATAAATATAGATTTACTTTTTTATCAGAAATACTTTCAATATAATTTTTATATCCATTTAATTGATTAATATATCTTTCATCATTAATATCTTTTAATTTATAATCAACAATATCTATATAATTATCATATTCAAGCAATAAGTCAATAATACCATTATATTCAATATTGTCTTTTATATAATTAAATTCATATTCTTTATAAATCTTTGCATCTTTTATATTTTTAAATATTTCATTATTAATTAGAGATTTTATTTTACTAACAATAAATTTATCTTTTATAGAATCTAAATTAATATTTTTAAAATCTAAATACTCTAATATTTCATGTACTTTAGTACCATATTTCATTACATCATATTCATTCTTACTAATGAAAGATGATGTTTCTTTTGAAAAATGTGTATTATCAATTACTTCACTACTACTAGTAATCTCATTTACTATAAAATCCTTATTATACTCATCAAATTTACTGTCTATTTTTTTCTTAAATAAATATTGTTTTGACAATCCTAACTTATTAATATCAACACTACTAAAATAGTCTATTAAATAATCTTTAATATAGTAAATAAAATCAGAAATGCTTTTAATATTTTGTCTTCTTATTTCATCAATAACACCATTTTCATTCTTCTCTAATTTTTTTGTGTCTTTATAAGGAAGAACTATTATTATTTTTTCACGAGCTCTAGTTAACGCTACATAGAATAATCTTAATTTTTCACTTATTTCTTCATTTAAGAATTCTCGTTTATATAATTCTTTTATAATACTATTTTCATTTTCATAAGGAACAATTAATCCATAGTTATTTGATACAATAAATTCATCTTTTAATTCTCGAGTATTAAAATCATGATCAATATCTGCAAAATAACATATTGGGAATTCAAGTCCTTTAGATTTGTGAATAGTCATTATTTTAACCGAATCACTACTACTATTATAAGCACTATATTTAATTTCTATACCTTTATTAATAATATTATCTAAATATAATATAAAATCATTAATATCATATCCTAAACTATTAATACTAGAAGCAATATTATATATGTTATTTAATCTTACATTTACTTCTTCATATTCACCAATTTTATTTATTTTATCATAAAATTTAGTTACTTCTAAAACTCTTTCAAGTATATCTGAAGAAGTCATACTATTAATATTATCTATCGTACTTAAATCTTTATAAATGCTTGTTTCTTTAAATGAACCACTCGTAAATATATCAAATAATTCATTGTCAGAATATTCATATAAAAAACTTCTAGCTATACTAACAAAATCATATTTAAAATCAATATCAAAATCATTATTATTAATTCTTATTACAAAATCTATAATGTTTTTAATTAATAGTACATCACTATTAGCATTTAATACTTCATCTTTTAAAATAGTTAGTGGTATACCCATATATTCAAATACTTTTTTATAATCAGTAAAATATGCACTTCTATCAAGAATAATAACAAAATCATTATAAGTAATATCTCTAAGAGTCTTTAAATCTTTATCATATACTTTTATATGAGATGTCATTTTTTCTTTTATATCATTAGCTATTTTAAATATTTCTATTTCTGTATTAGTATAATCTTTACTATCATTTTCATATTCAAATATATCTATGTTGTATTTTAAATTATCTATTTTATTTAACTCATAGTCTTTATTTCCAAATACCATTCTATGACTTAATTTATAATTTGCTCCCCCAAAAGTATTATCCATAAGTAAATCAAATATAGAATTAATATTATTAACTACTTCATCTCTACTTCTAAAGTTTTTAACTAAATCAATTTTAATACCGCCATTATTATTAGAATAGTTTTCATATTTATCCTTAAATATATTTGGATTAGATCCTCTAAATTTATATATTGATTGTTTTATATCACCAACCATATATACATTATTATTACTAATCAAATTGATAAATGTATCTTGAACATCATTAGTATCTTGATATTCATCTATCATTATTTCTTTAAAAGAATTTTTTATTTCTTCTCTAATACTCTTATTTTCTTTTAATATTTTAATAGATAAATATGCAACATCATTAAATGTATATATATTGTTTTCTTTTTTATATTGATTTAATAATTCAATATATTTTTCTACTATATTTAGTATTGAATAAATATTATCTTTGCAACCCATAATAGATGATTTTATTTGTTCATAATCACCATATTTAGAATAATTTAATAATTTATCAATTAATAATTTAATATTATTTTTTGCACTTTTTGCTTCTTCACTACTTCTACTTGGAACATTAGGAAGCTTAACAGCACTAAATAAATGCAAATCATTAGTATTTGAATCAAGCAATTCTTTACATGCATTTTCCATTTTTAAAACAAACTGGCTATCAAAATAATAACTTAAATTATCTATTTCTAGTTTTATTACTCTTTTTTTATCTTTTATAAATCTATTATATTCATCAATTATTTTATCTATATAATCAGAAGTAAAAAACTCATTTTTAATTTTATCAATATATTCTAAACTATTAATATTTGAATTGATTTTTCTTGCTATTCTTAAAATATTATCACGCAATTTCTTATCATTCTTATTGCAATAGTTACTAATTAAATTCAAGAATGATTCATCTTTACTAACATATAATTCATCAAATATACTATCTATTATTCTTTCTTCTTCTAATCTTACTATTGATTCATCACTAATAGATATATCATTTGAAATATTAAGTATATAGTGATATTTTCTTAATACTGATAAAGCAAAAGAATCAAATGTAGTAATATATGAAGATGTTAATAATTCGAGTTCTTTTTTAAGATTATTATCTTTTGATATTTTTTTTCTAATTCTATCTTTCATTTCATTAGCTGCTGCATTTGTAAATGTTAGTATTAGTAATTCATTAATATGAATACCTTCATTTAGCTTATTTATTACTCTTTCTGATAATACAGCAGTTTTACCACTACCAGCACCAGCAGATACTATAATATTAGATCCACTTTTATAAATAGCTTCTTCTTGTTCAGGTGTCCATTTATTCATCATCTTCACCTCCAAATAATTTACTTGGCGATTGTAGATTAACAATATCTTCATTTTTCATATAACAAATATCAATATATTTACAATACATACATCCTTTATTTTCTTTATTAATCATTTTTGGATTAATATCAAATTCTGCATTTAATATTTTCCTACTTGATTCATTAATTTTATCATTAACTAAATCACATAAATAATCGATATTATCATCACTTAGCATTTTACTATTTGCATTAAAATCACCATCATTTTTTACTTTTAAACCATATATAATTTTAGAATCTTTATATGATGAATCAACGCATTCTAAAACATTAGTATCACTATTTGTATACCCAAGTAATTTTAAATCTTTTATTTTATCTTCAGTAGTCTTTGCTTTACCAAGTATTTTTTGAAGATATAATCCGCCTATTTTAACATTATTAATAATATTTGAATTTTTAACTAAATACACATAAATTGGAAGTTGCATATCAAGACCATATACAATATTATTCAAAGATAGTTTTGGATCACCAGTTTTATAATCAACTATTACAACTACTGTATAGTCATCAAATTCTTTATACATTAACTTGTCAATATACCCTTCAAAAGTAATATTTAATTCTTCATTTACTTTTATTTTTATCTTTTTTTCATACATGAATTTATCAAATTGTGTGTATTTCAATTGATTTTTAATAGTTTCAATAATTAATTGTAAATCTGCTTTTAATTTTCCTAAAAAGAACTTATCAGCATTACTAAATTCATATTTGGAATTATTAATTTTATCATTATATGACTTTTCAAAATCAAAAGAATCATTAAAACATTCTGACAATACTGCATGAAAAATATTACCTATAGTTGCATCAAAAGAATCTTCATATTTGTTTATTTTTAAAACATAGTCTAAATAATATCTAAAAGAACAACTATTATACTTATTTAAACTACTATATGAAAGTGTTAATTCTTTTCCAAAATAATCATATAATTTTCTATGATCGATTCTTTTATACTTATTATCATATAAAAGATAATTAAAATTTTTATAATGATTATTTAGAGTCAATAATTCTTCACTTACAGTTCCATATTTCTTATTTTCATCAAGCATACTAACAAATTTAAGTTTATTAAATAAATTTGAATGTTCAAAACTTATATTAGAATTTTCTTTTTCAAAAATATCTGGATTATAAGATGATGATATATATAATTCATCTTTAATATCATGACTTGGAAAAGTAATAACTATATTTTTTATTCTTTTAATAGCACTAATTAAACTCATTAAACTATTATTGTTTAATTCATAAGACATACTTAAATTAAGTTGTGATTTTGTTTTATCACTCAAATAATCTTCATCTTTATGATTATGAGGAAGACTTTTTTCAGTATAATTAATCAAAAATACATATTCATTATCATAAATAATTTCACTTTCAATATCAACAACACTAATTGCATTCTTATATTTAACAGCTTTTATTTTTGTATTATCTATGTCATCAAAGATATAATTTTTAACTAATGAATAATCACTAATAAAGCTATATGAATTAATAATATTTATAATTTGCTTATATACTTCATTATCTTCTTTACTTCTTATAATATTTTTTACTTCATCAAGTGATTCATTTATACCTTTATCATAATTCTCTTTAAATACTTTTACTATTCTAGTACCCTTAATAGATTCACTACTTTTTAAATTAATATTTATATTAAACATTTTAAAAATGGTTTTTATAAGGTAATCATATTCACTACTAACATTAGCAAGTTTAATATCATTAATATCTACTCCAGACTTAATTAATGAGCAAATCTCACTAGCTACATATGCTATTTCTTCACTTCTATTATTACATACTACTAGTTTTTTCTTATCATTATATTCTTTCAATTCATATCTACTAATACTTTTAATATTATCAAATATTCTATTATAGAATTTATCTATATTTTTTAAATCAAATAAAACAACATCACTTTTTTCTATAAAGACTCTAAATAATTCATTCTTAATTAATAAATTATTACTCTCTAAATCACTTTTTAATTCACAAAGAAACTTTACTTTATCATCTTTAATATCATCTAAATAATATAAGTTTTCTAGATAGATTCTTGCTATTGCTGGAATAACATTATATTTATTACAGATATAATATATTGTTTCTTTGTCATAATCAAAAAAATACTTCTTCTTTAATTCAGACAAAGTAATTATTTTAATATTAAATAATTTATTACTTATTAATTTTAATAAACTATCTTTAGCATTATCTTTAATAATCAAAATTTTATTATCAAAACAACTTATATCCATAAATGTATTATATCACATAAAAAAAATAATTACTTCTAATTGAAGTAATTATTTAATTTCTTTCATATCACTTAATGCTACTGCATTTGGAACATCTATTTCAGCACTAATAGGTTTAGCTGCTGGTGGTTCTACAGTTGCTTCTTTTATTTCAACATCTACATAATCTGGTGTAATAATTTCAGGTGTTTTTATAGTTTCAACTTTTGCTTTAGTTTTTTCTAGTTCATTAGTAAGATCATTTGTATTATCAAGAATAAACTTATTTGGTTCTTCATGTTTTACAAAATCTGGTCTTCTATTATAATTAAAAGTATTTGGTTTTACTTCGAATTTATCTTCCTTTTTCTCTTCTTGCTGTCTTTTAATTAGTTCATCCTCTGGAATTTCAAATTCTAAAGATGATAAAGTTTGCATTCCATTATTTGGATTTGCCATATTTATTACTCCAGAATTAGTAGGAGCGGGTGAAACTGTTGCTTGAGAAGGAGTCTGTGGCACTGCAACTTGTGGTTGAGGTTGTAAATTTTGCACGCTTGCAGGTTGTTGTACGTTAGTAGGAGTAACTGTTGGAGCTATAGAAACATTTTGAACATTTGCATTACTAACTTCTACTATTTTATTCTCCTCTACAATTTGATTTGTAACAGGTTCTTCTTTTATTATTTCGTTTTTATTTAATTTATTTTCAATACTAGGATCATATTCTTTATATATAAGTGCTGCTTTTGATCTTTTTTTCTTTTTAATAATTAAAATAACAACAATAAGTACTATTAATCCAATTCCACTACCAGCAACAATTATTATATTTTTCATATTATATATATCAAAGCTAAATCTTATATCTGAAGTTGCTGTATTAGATATTTTCCATGATAAATATTTAGAATCACTACTCTTTTCAGTAGCATTATTATCATTTGGTACTCTTGGTAATGATACCTCAAATTTCAATTCCATCTCATTTGTTGCATCTGTAGTTTCATTTGATGCATATTGATATTTATCTAAAGAAAATATATATTTAGCGGAATATGTATCTTTGAAAAAGCCTGATTCTCTTGTAAATAATTTAGAATAATCAAAACTACTTTCTAAAATATTAGAAATATCTGAAGTTTCATTATTAGATTTAGATAGTTCATCAATATTTTTAAAACTTTTAGTTATTTTGTATCCACTATAATCATCTTTATTAGTTGTTGAGACTTTAAAACCATTATTCTCTAAATCACTTGGTTTAAAGCTACCAGTAAGTGTATCTTTATATTCTTCCTTAACCAATATTGATACCTCTAAATTCATACTTTTATCATTATTTATTCTCATGGTCACATTATTTTTCACACAACCATTCAATAAAAGCACAATTATCGATAATAATAAAAACCTCTTCATTCTCTTCATAACATACACACCTCTATGTTAAGATTATTATATCATAATGCAAATAAAAAAGACAATTATTAAATAAATGTCTTTAAATCTTGAATAGATTTTTCATGAAACTTTTTAAAATCTTTTACAAACTTTAATACATCTCTATTAGCTTTTTTCTTATATCTACTAAGAAGTCCTTCAAGTTCAACACTTCCCATAGTAAATCCTTCTATTAACATACTAGCAATAGCTGAGTCACTATTATCTTTAATAGTTTCCATCATAATACCCATTTCACTACCCATTTTAGTTAGCATGCCTTCTTTTTCAGGTTCAATATCTAATTTACTTAAATACTCTTCAGATACTTTATAATAGTACTCATACGTTTGAAGTTGATCTTCCAATAATTCTTTTATTTTATTATCTTTGTTTTTTAAATTATCAAGTAAACTCTTAGTACTATGTACTCCCATATCTGCTGTTTTAGAAATATGCAACATTAATTCAACATTTTCATCCATTTTATTTCACCCATATATATTATGTATAGATTTTTAATAATTATACTTGTATAATTTTATTAGAGAGGTACAAATATGATAAAAACGAAAAATCAAGGATTATTAATTGTTGTGAGTGGTCCAAGTGGAAGTGGCAAATCAACATTAGACCAATTATTAATAAGTAAAAGAAAAAATATAGTAATGTCTATATCTGACACAACAAGAAAAATAAGAGGGGAAGAAAAAGATGGAGTAGATTATAACTTTATCACAAATGAAGAATTCCAAAATAATATTAAAAATAATAAATATTTAGAATATGCTAATGTATATGCTGATACATATTATGGAACTCCAGAAGATTTTGTTAATAAAAAATTAAATAACGGAATTGATGTTATTTTAGAAATTGATATAGAAGGTGCTAGAAAAGTAAATGAAAAAAGAAAAGATGCAATATTTATATTTATTATGCCACCATCTATGCAAATTCTAAAAAATAGACTTGTTGCTAGAAAAACAGAAACAAAAGAACAAGTAATAGAAAGATTTAAAACTGCATATAAAGAAATAAATGAAGTTTCTAAATATAATTATGTTGTTGTTAATGATAATTTAGATGAAGCTCTTTCTAAAATGGATGCTATAATTACTTGTGAAAAATGTAGAGTTGATAGAATAGAAGAATTAGATGTAGGTAACAAAGAAGAAATAATGCATGAAATATTAATGGATTTTGATACAAAAGAAAAGTGATTTTACAATCACTTTTTTATTGCAAGCTACTGTACCAATTATATGTAGCTTTACCACAAACTATTTTTTTAGCTGTTTTTATAGTACATTTAAATGAAAAAGCTTTTTTTAGTTTGCCTCCACCAGTTTCATCACCATATGAAGTCATTTTAACAGTTATAACATTATCCTTTATACTATATGTACCATATTCTATATAGGCACCGCAACCAGTACCTGGACAAAAATTATACCATTCTTCCACTTTTTTATTACTTTTAAATTTAATTTCTTCGTATGCATCTTTTCCTTTATATACATAAAATCCACTTGTTTTTATAGTTACATTTTTAACTACTAAAGTAAAGCTTTTAGTTGTACTATTACCACTTGAATCTACAGCATAATATTTTAACTTATAAGTTCCAACTTTATTAAAATTGTAATCTCCTATAATAGATGCTTTTATCTTTTCTTTTGAATTATCAGTCACTTTAACATCTTTTAATAAATTAACTTTTTTTCCTTTAGTTGTTGTCAACTTCTTAGTGTAACTAATAACTGGAGATATAGTATCAACAATATTTACTTTTACTGTTTTATATTTAGGTTCGTCATTAACTAAATATTTTATTACAACTTTTCTTTCACCTAAAGTACTTGTATCTATTAATTCACTACCATCAAGAACAGTTATCTTATCAGTATCTTGCATTAAATCATAAAATTTAACTTTTGAATTAATTTCAAATTCATAACTATCCATACTAGGTGTTTTATCACATGCACTAATAAATAACAAAGATATAACAATAAGAATAATAATAAAACTTTTTTTCATAATACTTCTCTTCTCCTTAATCTAAAATATCCATTATATATGGAAGAATCTGTGCCTTCCTTGAAAGTATTCCATTTAACTTTATTCCTTCATTTATTTTAGTTAAATGAAATGAATTTTTTATAATCTCTTCTGCATCCTTATTATAGAAACAATATGATTCATTATCAAATACATCTGTTAAAAATAATGTTAATACTTTAAATCCTTCTTTTTTAGATAATGTATTAATATAATCTATTATTTCATTACTTCTATTTTTAATTGATTTAAAATCTAATATTAATAATTGAGCAATTCCAATTAATTTATCATCTATCTTATATGTTTTAAAGTCTTTATTCATCATTTGTTCAACAGATAAATTAGAAATATTCATACCTTTCTTTAGCATCTTCATACCATAATCTTTATAATTAATACCAGCAATTATTGATAGACGTTCTAGAGCTTCTCTATCTTTTAAAGTAGATGTTGGACTAGTTAATAAAAGTGTATCTGATATAATAGCAGATGCAAGAATACCTGCTATATTTTTTGGTACTTCTACTAAATTTTCATTATACATTTCATATATCATAGTTGCAGTACAACCGCAATTAGTATTTCTAAAATTTATTGGCTTTTTAGTAACTATATCACCAATATTGTGATGATCAAATACTTCAATAATATCTGCTTCCTCAAGACCTTCAACACTTTGAGAAATATTATTATGATCTACAAGTATTACCTGTTTTCTTTCAACATTATTTGTATCTGTAACACTAAGTACACCCTTACATTCACGTTTAGAATTTATAATTGGATAATTTGTATGATTATATTGTTTGCTTCTATCATAATAATCAGATAAATAATCTATCTCATTAAAAGTAATAGAATCATTTTTATTTATTACAAAGTTTTTTACATAATTTGATAATGTTAATAATTTAGAAACCTCATAATAATCATAAGAAGTTCTAATAGCATTAATTTTATTTTTTCTTAATTTATTTAATAATGAGTTAGATATATTTTGATTAGATACAAATATTATTAATTTAACTTTAGAATTTATAACAATATCATTATTATTACTTATTAATATCAAATTATTTGTCTTGTTATTAGTATTGTTATTTGTTATTAAAGTCCCCTTTATTTCTTTGTCATATTTTAATACTTTATTTCCATTTAATATATCAATTATATTTCCATAAGATGTATCTATTTTATAAAAATTACCATTAATTACTTCTCCTGCTATTTCCTTTAATGTTATTAATCCAAAATATTTATTTTTTTCTTCAACTACAGGAATACCAGTTAATGAATATTTATTCATGTAATCAAGTGCATATTTCAAAGTAGAATTTTTATCAATATAATTATTCTTATGATAATTTACATCTCTTATTTGTAATTTAACATCATTTAAATGAAGAGGTAATTTAAATTTAAAATAATCAAGTGCATATTTAGTTTCAGAATTAATACCACCTAAAATACAAGGAATAGTATTATATCCTAATTTATTTTTTAAATAAGAAAGCCCAATAGCAGAACAAACTGAGTCTGTATCTGGATTCTTATGCCCAATAATAAATATCCTCTTTTTATTCATTTTTTATCTCCTTTTTACCTCATCATTATAATCTGTTATTTCTTTTTTCTTATATGAATATATCTCTTTTACCATATTAAATAATTCTAAAAATTTCAATTCATTATTTTTAATTATATTAAGTTCCATATCTTTATCATAATTATTTTTATTATCTCTATCAATATTACTAATTTTACTTAAATAATGCAATGTTTTAAAAGAAGTTTCTCTTTCACTAAATAATTCACGTTCTAATAAGAATAAAAATATTTTTGCTGTTTCAGAATTATTATTATTTAAATCTAATATTATATCTATCATTTTTCTATAATAATTAGAATCATAATTTGGATCTAAATCCATAATATAACTAGATAAATTTTGTATTTCAAATAATACAAATTCTTGTGGCGATTTACCATTTCTTATAGCATCTTCATCGTCTAATGCTTCTATAAAACTATTATAGTCTTTACGTTTAACTTTTTCTTTTATAACTGGCTTTAATTTTTCAAATAAACTTCTATCATTATCATTTACATGACCAGTACCTTTTCTACCTAAATCAATTTGCTCATGTTCATTTTTCTTAGAAGATTCTTCATCTTCTTTTTCTTTAAGCAAATTTTCTTCTTGATGTATTGATGTTGAATACACTCCTCCACCATCAGTAGAAATAACATATTTAATATTATTTTCTTTATAAAAACCTAGAGGTATTTCATCAATTGAATCAATATTACCTAATGCATAATTTGAAGAAGCATTTATTTCAACAACAACGTCATATTTTTTTATTAATCTTATTAGTTCACGATTTTTATTAATATTAACCCCATGACCTATTCTGATTCTAGGAGGAGGAATTATTCCCCATTCACGTCCAAAAAGATCTGAACATGCATCATTTAATTCCATAGATACTTCATCTATTATTCTAAGAGTTTGAAGCATATTATCTTGGGTATCCTTAAATTCAGAAGCATGAATTCTTAGTAAACTATTTGGATGTATATGAAGTACTGGAAGTAACCACATTATTTTACTTTTAAAATTTTCTAGTTCATTAGAAGCAAGTTCATTTTCATGACCCATTATATCTACACCAATTACTTTACTAGTACTTAATAAACTCTCTAACTCTTCACTAGATTTTTGAAATCTACTAATATCATCTTCTCTTCTAATACTAAGTAACATATTAAAACTATCATCATGTTTATGCATTTCACTTAAATATTTAAGCCTATTAACATTTGAAAAACTAATTTCTGTATATTCAATTTTTTCTTTTTTTAATTTAGATATAGAACTAACTAATAAATCATCATATAAAATATCTTTTAAAATATTATCTCTTCTTGCTCTTGTTTTATTTAGAAGAACATTAATTTTCTTTCTATTTTTATCTTTTTCTTTTTTACTTAAATTACTTGAATCAATTTCATCTAATGCACTAAGTAATTCTTTAATATTATTTTCTAGCTCTTGGTACTCTTCATTTTCATGATTCTTGATTATTGAAGAACTGTTATTCCTAACAATTCTTTTTAATAATTCTCTTCTATTATTATTAACAACATGTGTTAAATCATCAAAAGAAGATTGCTTTGTTATATCTAATCTCAAAGCATTAATTATATTATCTTTATAACCCAATTTTACTATTTCATCATAAGTTAAAAAAGTATTACTATTAAAATCAAGCATTCCATTTTTATTAATAGGATAAGTAATATTATACTTATTAACAAAATTAACAAATTCTTCTGCATTTAATATTTCAGTAAAATGAGTATGTAATTCAGAGTGATGTTTTTGTACATCATTCCATCCTTTAGGAAGTGAATATAATTCCTTAATAATATTATAAAATTCACCAACTAATGATTTGTTACTTTCTTTATTAAAAGTTAAATTATCTATTCTATTAGCAATAGCACATAGTATTCTTATTTCAGTAGTAGTAATATTCATAACTTTACTAATTTTATCTTTATGTATTCTAATAAATCTTTTAAGACCCAATAAAGCATATGTTATATCTCCATCTTTGTATAATTTAACTTTATCATTTAAAGATTCTAATCCTTTTTCAAACTCAAAAGAGATTCTGTCATTTTCAAGAATACAATCTACATATAAACCTTGATCATTAAGAATAATTCTCTTTTTCATTTATCATTCTCCTATTATAAATTTTACTAAATTTATTAAAAAAAGTCTATAACTCTACCATAAAATGTTTTACAATATATATGAGGTGAATTATGAAAAATATTAATTGTGAACATTGTGGTGCATTAATAAATGTAGAAAATGATATTAAATGTCCTAATTGTGGTGCTCCATACAAAAATAATAAACAATATAAGGAATACTTAGATTATAAAAAGAAACAAGATGATTTAGATTTAGAATCTAAAAAAATTAATAATGAAATTAAAAAAGATGTTTATAAAACCACTAAAAAAATAACAGCTGCATCAGCAGTTATGGCAATATTTATAGCTTTATTTGCAATAGCTATTGTTTCAACAATTATTTATTCAATATTTAAACAAACAGAAAATAATAGTGCTCGTAATGATTTAAATATTATTAATACTAATGATGACAATAATGATAATTTACAAGATATACTTGATAATTTAAAAAATAATGAAGAAGAAAAAATTGTAGTATCATTTAATAAAACTGCTAATACAGAAAAGTTCAATATTACAGTTGATAAAATAATAAAATATACTGAAAAAAATTTCAGTAAAAAAACTTATTATGGATTCCATATAAACTTT
Organism: uncultured Mycoplasmatota bacterium; assembly: GCA_946413985.1. Classification (GTDB taxonomy): domain Bacteria; phylum Bacillota_I; class Bacilli_A; order RF39; family UBA660; genus CAG-1000. The sequence goes on along the minus strand of CAMKMS010000001.1, from coordinate 121,589 downwards.
AAAAATAAAACAGATGATTGGAAAAGATTAAATGATATTAAACTAGTTTATATTGATAATGAGGGGGATGAACAAACAGCAAAAGTAGGAACTGTTTCAACAAAAACACTTGATATATTAGCAACAGAAAAAACAACATATAAAGGATATATATATTATAGTATTCCAAGTTATGTAAAAGATGTAAAAATAGTTTATGACAATGTTACAATTAAAATTAACAATTACAAAAACAAAATAAAATAGAATCAAATGATTCTATTTTTTTATTCAAAATAACTTTCATTTTGCAAGTATTCACTTTCACAAGTAAGATTTATTTTTAAACCTTTTAATGTTTTTTTATCTCCATTATCAACTATGTATGTTGCATGTGCTTCACAATCTTTTAATTTAGATAAACATGATAATGCTTTTTCAGTCATAGAATTTGTAGCAGAACAAATACTAAGTGCTGTTAATACTTCTGGAAGAGTTAATCTATCTCCATTATATAAGTCTTTCTTTAAAGCAAGCATTGGTTCTAACACTTTAGGTGATAATAATTTTATATCATCAGGAAGTTTACTTAAATATTTAATTGCATTTAATATTACACTACATGCTGGTGTTAATATATCTGTTTGTTTACCAGTTATTATTTTTTTATTAATCTTAAGAGCAATAACTGGAGAATTCTTTTCTTTCTTTTTATCTAATGCTGGTTTAATAACATCTAAATATGATTCATCAATATTTAGCTCATTCATTAATAGTTTTACTTTTTCAACATTATCTTGATCACTAAGACCTAATTTATAACTATTTTGTTCATTATAATATCTTCTTACTACTTCTTTTTTACTAGCTTCTTCTACTACATCATTATCAGTAATACAAAAACCAATCATATTAACGCCCATATCAGTTGGACTTTTATAAATATCTTTTCCAGTAGCTTTTCTAAGTATACTTCTTAAGACAGGAAACATTTCAATATCTCTATTATAATTAATTGCAGTTGCGCCATATGCTTCAAGGTGGAATGGATCAATCATATTAACATCTTTTAAATCAGCAGTTGCTGCTTCATATGCAATATTAACAGGATGCTTTAGTGGTAAATTCCATACAGGAAATGTTTCAAACTTTGCATATCCAGCATTAACACCACGTTTATGCTCATGATAAACCTGTGATAAACAAGTTGCTAGTTTACCACTTCCTGGCCCTGGAGCATTAACAAGTATTAATGGTTTTGTTGTCTCAACATATGGATTAGCTCCATATCCTTCTTCACTTACAATAGTATCTACATCTGTTGGATATCCTTTTGTAAATGTATGAATATATGTTTTAATTCCATTTCTATTCAATTTCTTAATAAATTTATCAACACTTAATTGATTTTTATATAAAGTAATAACTACACTATTAACACTAAATCCCATATTAATAGACTTATCTATCAATTTTAGTATTTCAGTATCATATGTAATACCATACTCTGCCCTTGTCTTATTTCTTTCAATATCGTTAGCATTAATACAATAGATAATTTCTAAGTCATCTTTTAATTCTTTAAACATACTTATTTTTGAATCACTTTTAAATCCAGGTAAAACCCTTGCAGCATGTGAATCATCAAATAGTTTTCCACCTACTTCAAGATATAATTTATCAAATAAACCAAACCTCTCCTTGATTTTCTTGCTTTGTATTTTTACATACTTAGCATTATCAAATCCTTTCTTCATATTACATTTCCTCACCTTATTATAATTATATAATTTTTTATATAGACACTTAAATAGAAAAAACAAATATTTACACAATTTTACTTTAAATTTTTACAAATTTATGATATAAATATAATATGAGAAACAAATTATTTAATATTTTTATTTATTTTTTATTAGTTGTATTATCTATAGCACTTGTATACTTTTGTTTTTTCTATGAAAATGAAAAACAAAATTATAAAGTAGGTGTTAAAGACTTAAGCGATACGCCATTAGTATCAAACATTTTAAAACAAGAACAAAAAGATGAAGTTGTTAAATTGGATGATGAAAAAGAAGAAATTATAGAAGAAGTTCCAGAGATTAAACAATCAAAAATAAGAACTTATAATATAGGAGCAGTTGAATATAATAAAAGAATTGCTATTAAAAGTATTATTAAAGTTCCTGCTAAAGGTCATATTGATACAACAAAGTTGGGTAGTTTCACTAGAAAAGTAAAAGTAGACAAAATCACTTATACAATTAAATATAAAGTAGTTGATACTACACCACCAGTTATATTAGGTGGAAATAAAACAATTACTAAAGGTTCAACAACTAAAATTAAAGATTTATTCCTTTGTGGAGATAATTATGATGATGTACCTAAATGCAAAGTAATTGGAGATTATGATGTTAATAAAGTTGGAAAATATAAATTAAGATATAAAGCAACTGATTCAAGTGGAAATAAAACTGTTATAAGTTTTACACTAACAGTAAAAGAAAAATCAACTTCAACATCAACTTCTACATCTACCAAAACAAAAAAACCTATTAGTAAATATATTAAAAAATATAAAAATGAAGAAACAATGATTGGTATAGATGTATCTTCATGGCAAGATGAAATAAATTGGGAAAAAGCTAAAAAAGCTGGTGTAGAATTTGCAATAATAAGAATTGGATTTGGTCATACAAATAGTGGCGAAATAAAAATGGACAAACAATTTAAAAACAATATCAAAAATGCAAAAAAAGCTGGTGTAAAAGTTGGATTATATTTCTTCTCTTATGCTGAAAACGAAGAACAAGCAAAAGAACATGCAGAATGGATTGTAAATCAATTAGATGGTGAAGAATTAGACTTACCAATTGCATTTGATTGGGAAAACTGGGGATCATTTAATTCTTATAAAATGAGTTTTACAAGAGTACATAATACAGCTCAAACATTTATTGATACAGTAGAAGAATATGGCTATACAGGAATGCTTTATTCAAGCGCATATTATCTAACTCGTTTATGGGGAAGAAATTTTAAAAATCAATGGTTAGCATATTATACAGATAACAACGACTATACAGAAAAACCATTTATGTTATGGCAAGCAACAAGTAGTGGAAAAGTATCTGGTGTTCCTGGATATGTAGATATTGATATATTATACAAGAATAAAATAAAATGAGTTTTTACTCATTTTTTTTTGCAAAAAAAAGCTAGTTGCCTTTTAATAAATTAAGCAATCTACCTTTAATATACTCTACATCATTTGGATCTATTTTATGAATAAACACTCTTCCATTTACCTCATCATATAAAGCAAAATGCATAACATCATAAGGATAGTCTTTTTCACTTTCTAGCTCATATGCAATATATTTTTTATCATTCTCACTAAAAGCAACAATTAACTCTGCTTTCTTATATTCTCTATCCTCATCTTGGAAAATAAATGTTGTATTCATAACTTCATTACCTCTTCCTTACTACTTTCTTTAACGTAAGGAACAGATAATATAACATTATTTAAAGATGGCATAAATAATCTTTCATTAATAGGTAAATTCTTTAAATACCAATCTCTAACTTTAGCATTAGCTCCTTTAGTTAAAGTAATAGCATTATTAGATATTCCTTTATTCATAATTACACCTCTTTATATACTAACTATATATTTTAAGAAGCAATTATTCAATAAAACAATCTAATTTTTACATAACTATTTACAAGATAATTATAGCACAAAAAATAAAAAATGTCGTTTTTTTATATTAATAACATATATTTTATAGAAAGGAGTTTTATTATGAAAATACTTAAAAATTATAAAAGAACATTAATACTATTATTTTCAATTATAATTGGAACAATTATTGGATTAATATTTAAAGAAAAAGCAAGTTTCTTAAGCCCTTTTGGTGAATTGTTTTTAAATCTATTACTAGTTATAATTGTACCTTTAATATTTTTAACACTAACTACTTCTATAGGTAAAATGGAAAATCCAAAAAGAATTGGAAAAATATTATTTACAACATTTATTATTTTTATTGTTACGTCACTTATAAGTGCATTCATAGGTATTATTACAACAAAATCATTTAGATTAGTTAATATAAATGATGAACATAACATTAAGATGATACTAAATAATCAAGAAACTACAAACAATGATACAGTAAACTACATAGATAGAGTTATTAACACCATTAGTACAAATGATTTTAGTAAAATATTATCAAGAGATAATATGATTGCGTTAATTGTATTCTCAATTATTATAGGTTTAAGCATTAATCTTTCAAAGGATAATTCAAAACAACTTTTAGATATTCTTGAAAGTGCTAATAAAGTCGTTCAAAAATATATTGATATAATAATGTATTATGCACCTATAGGACTTGGATGTTATTTTGCTAGTCTAGTTGGAACATTAGGTGGTGAAATAGCAATAGGCTATACAAAAACATTTGTAATATATTCTATTGTTTCAGTATTATTCTATTTTATTGTTTATTCTATTTATGCATTTATCTCTTCGGGCAAAAAAGGATTTATTTCTTATTGGAAAAATATTCTTCCATCTACAATTACAGCTTTAGCAACTTGTTCATCTGCTGCATCTATTCCTGTAAATATAGATTGTACTAAAAAAATAGGTGTTAAAGATGATATAGCTAATACTGTTATTCCACTTGGTACAAATTTTCACAAAGATGGTTCAATTATTGGAAGTGTATTTAAAATTATGTTCTTAGTTTATTTGTTTAATTCTAATGTATCAACAAGCAAAATAATACTTGTTTCTCTTTTAGCTACACTTTTAATAACAGCAATTCCAATTGGTGGTGGAACAATATCAGAAGCATTAATAATATCTATGTTTAATTTCCCAGCATCTTGTTTATTAATGTTAACAATTATAGCAACTATTATAGACCCTGGAGCTACAATGCTAAATGTAGTTGGAGATAGTGCTTCATCAATGCTAGTTTCAAGAATAGTTGATGGTAAAAATTGGATAAGAAAAAAGAAATAATCAATTATTTCTTTTTTAATTCTAAATTATCTTCTATAAATCTACTTTCATCATCAATTATACATACATAATCCTTCATCATTCTTTTTTCTGTTTTACTTTCACCAGGATTAATAAATACACTAACAACTTCTTGTTCATAATATACTACCAAACTATTATAAGAATCTTGGTTAAAATATTTAAAGTTATTGTTAATTCCTTTAATATTAATGTTTTGATTTCTTGAAAATTCTTCGAGGAACTTATCAAAATCATAATAATATAACATTAAATAATCTTTACTCATTTTCCTATTATATTCTTTTTCATAATAGAATCCTAATTGCTCAATTATTCTTTCTTTTAATCTTTTTAATTCTTTTAATTTTTTTTCATTACCATTATTATTATCAAATAAATCTTTATACAAATCTAAATTTAATAATAATTCATTAGCATATTTCTCATCATTATAAATACTTACTAAAGCATCAATAATAGGTGCACTCATTGTATATCCTTGAAATTCTTTTATTGGTTCTGTTCCTATAATTTCCATTAGCATTTTTGTAAAATTATAATAGTTTTTATACATCGAATGTTCTTCCCTATTAGTATATTCTTCATTATAAATCGTATTAATACTTTCAACTAAAAATGAATTGAATTCTCTAAAATATACTTTTTGCATAATATGAAACATTTCATGTGTAAAAGTAAAATCTCTTACTTCACTAATACTATTAACATTATAAAAATTAATTGTATTATTATCATTATTATATTCCCCATCAATAATGTTATTCTTTTCCAGTTTAACTTTTTTAACATAATTAATTTTTAAAGTATTTAAGCAATTCTCAAAATATGTTAAATCCATATAATCTTTATTCATTGCAAATACCCATATGTAAGATCCAATGTATTCTTTTTCTTTGTCACTTAAATATGGATTACTATATAGAGCATTTTTTAATTTATAATAAATTTCATCTGTTTGATATTCACTACTAAGTTCAATATTTCTTATAGTATTTATGTGATTAATTTTTTTATTATGAACCATTTTTAATATTGCACATAGAATAATACTTTCAATTACCAATACTCCAGATAAATAATAAGTACTTTTATATTGTTTCTTTTTCTTCTTCTTTGCCATAAGTCCCTCAATTAATTTTGTATTATAGCATACTATATTCATTATTTAAATAAAAAAGGAAAGTAATATTTGTTACTTACCTTTTATAATAAATTATAGACTTAATAGTATTCTATAATAATCACTCTTAAATTCATCTTTTTCTATTCCAATTTTATCATAGAATAATTGAACATATTCTTTACCATAATTTCTTTCTATTGATATTTCACATACAACTAAATCAAAATAAATATCACTAAGACCTGCATTACCTACATCAATTAATCCATTAAAATGATTATCTAAAGCAAATATATTAGGAAGAGACATATCACCATGAGTAAATCCTATTATTTGTTTAGGTTTATTACCTTTTAAATATTTTAATATTGCTTCTTTTGTATGAAATCTATCTAATATTTCTTTTTTAATATCACTCTGCTTAATACTTGAAAATCTATTTTCAATTTCTTTTATTTTTGCATCAATTGTTTCATCAACTACACAATCGCTATAATCAATATTATATAAATCATTAAATGCTTCAATTATTATATCTATTCCTTCTAATGGATGATTTATATAATAATCACTACAAAGCATTTGACCTTTTATTTCACGACTTAATATATATGATTTACCATTGTATTTTTCATAAAACATTTTTTCTGGAACTTTAATTTTACCATTTAAATAATCAAGCATAATAGATTCCTTACTTAAATGATCAGCTATTTTTAAATAATACTTTTTACTCTTTTTTCTAATTTCATATACTTTAGAATTACATCCTATACTTATTTCATCTATTCTATTTGCATCTTTCAAAAATTCATTTAATCTATTACTACCTTTTATAGTAACTTCTTTTTTAACTTCAGGAATGATTACTTTCTTTTTAGAATCAAGATGTACTAAATAATCATAATTTCCATTATATGTAACAAGTTTTTTTTCTTCAAATCTTACAATTTTAGTTGCTATTTTATTTATAAAATATCTATCATGTGAAATAAATAAAATAGTTCCATCAAAATCTAGAAGTGATTCTTCCAATAATTCACGAGTATCAATATCTATATGATTTGTTGGTTCATCAAGTATAAGAAAATTTGCTTTTTTAAGTATTAATTCTAAAAGTTTAATTCTTACTTTTTCTCCACCACTTATTACTTTTAATTTTTTTGAAATTGCCTCTTCACCAAAATAGAATTTAAATAATTTACTTCTAAGTTCACTTTCACTACCAACAAATATACTTCTCATATATTCATATACACTTAATTCTTCATTTTCAAATCTAATTTCTTGAGGTATGTATCCGATACTTACATTAACACCTAATTTAATACTTTCATTTGTATTGTTTATTATGCTTTTTATCAAAGTGGTTTTTCCACAACCATTTTTTCCCATTAAACATACACGTTCTTTAAAGTAAACATTCATATTCGAATTTATAAGTAATGACTTAGAGTCAATTTCTAAAGAAAGATTTTTAATATCAAGGACCCAATTAGCACTTCTAGAAGTAGTAGATAAATTAATATTTAATTCTTTCTTACTAATTGGTTTATCAATTTTTTCCATTCTTTCAAGTCTTTTTTCCATTGAAGATGCTCTTCTAAAAAATATTGGATTATCTGCTTTAGTTCCCCATTCTTTTAATCTAATAATAGCTTCTTTAATAGCTTTTATTTCTTTTTGCTGATTTTTATATTTTTGCATTTCTAAAAGAAATCTTTTATCACTTTCCTCTAAATAATATGAATAGTTTCCATAATAAATATCTTCATGTCCATGTTCTATAGAAATAATCTTATTGCAAACACGATCCATAAAATATCTATCATGACTGACTATTAATAATGCTCCTTTATAGTTTATTAAATAATCTTCAAACCATTCAAGGGTATCAATATCTAAGTGATTAGTTGGTTCATCTAATAACAAAATATCTGGATTTGATAAAACTAAACTAGCTAGATTAATAATTGTTTTTTCTCCTCCGCTTAAAAGATTATACTTTGTATTTAATATACTTTCACTTATTTTAAAACCATACTTTATTTTTTCTATTTTCTCTTTTAATTGATATCCACCTTTAATTCTAAACTCTTCTTGTAATTTTGCTAATTCTTTAATATCTTTATCACTAGAATTCATACTATCAACAAAAGAATTGATTTTATTTTCTAAATCAATTAGATCTTTTACACCTCTTAAATAAACAACACTCGCAAGAACATCATCTTTTTCAAGAGGTGGAATTTGAGTTAAATAACCTATTTTCGATTCTTTTCTAACATTAATATTTCCACTATCAGGTTTTTCAAGAGACATGATTAATCTAAGTGTAGTAGTTTTACCACACCCATTACTTCCAATTAAAGCAACTCTTTCACCTGTTTTTATATCAAAAGATAAATCATTTAAAACACTATTAAAACCATAATTTTTATTTATTTTATTTAAACTTATTTCTATCATAATAATTCTCCTTTAAAATTTTTAGCATGTCAAAAAAATCACACTTGTTATTATCTTTAAAGGATTTTAACAAAGTGTGATATTACCTGTATAAATAATTACTGTCTTAACATATATACACATAATATCACCTTTCACTCATATTATAGCATAACAATAATTATTGTCTATATTTTTTATAAAAAGTTTATAATTTATTTGACTTTTGGTCATTATTATACTATTATAATGACCCGAAGAGGGATTCTATGAGTATTTCAAAGATTGAAGAAAAGAAACAAATAAAAAGAGATAAATTATTAGCATCAGCATACACACTATTTTTAACTAGAGGTTTTATAGATACATCAATAAATGATATTGTTGACTATGCTGGTGTAGCTAAGGGAACATTTTATTTATATTTTAAAGATAAATGGGATATTAAAGACCAAGTTATTATAGAAAAATCACGTTTATTAATTGATGAAGCAATAATAAATGCCAATAATAAAATGATTGATAAATTTGATGAGAAAATTATTAGCATTACTAATTATATTATAGATGATTTTATAAATAATAAAGATTTACTTAAATTAATAAATAAAAATTTATCATTTGGATTATTTAATAAAGTATTAGAAAGTGAATATATAAATATCAAGGAAATGTTTGCTCAAGAATTAAAAAATTATAATAACAAAATTAAAAATCCAGAAGTTGTATTATATATGATTATTGAATTAATAGGAAGTAGTATTTATAGTTCAATTATATATGATATTCCACTTTCTATTAATGAGTATAAACCATATTTATTTGAACAAATTATTAATATGATTAAATAAAAAACAGAGCTTTTTAAAGCTCTATTTTAATGCATCATATAAAATATCATATTCTTCGTTAGATAAATTCTCCATTCTTTTATTTAACATTTCTTTTGGAAGAAGATATCCATCTACTATTTTTTTACTTTCTTTTTTAGTAAGTTTTTTATCATGCAATTTAACAAATTCAATTATTGATTCTACAAGGTTATTTTTTAATTTTCTATCTCTATTAAAGAACATTTCTCTAAACATAAATCTTCTAAAACTTCCTTTTAAATCTTCTCTATTAATTTTTGTAAGTTTAATCATTGATGACATTACTCTTGGTCTTGGCTCAAATGCATCAGGAGCTATATCAATAATTTTTTCACATATAAAGAAAGAATTAGTTAAAAGAGCAAGTTTATTATGATTTTTTTCTATTACATTATCAGCAAATTTTTTACCAACAATTAATATTGCTTCTTCAAAATCACATCTAAGAAGTTTTTCTATAAAAGGTTCAGTTATTGAATATGGAAGAGCAGAAATTATTTTATTACATTTTGGAATATATACATCAAGCGCACTACCATAAATGACATCAATATTATCATGTTTATCTTTCAATACATTAATCCATGGTTCTAAATTTTTATCAATTTCTATGCAAGTTAAATGTTTACTTCTTTTAGCAATAGTATCACTAATTTGTCCTTTTCCTGGTCCTATTTCAACAACATCATCTGTTATTTTTAAATTTGAATAATCAATTAACGTATTTATTATTCTTCTATCAATTAAAAAATGTTGATCTAAATATGCTATATCATTAATAAATTCTTCTTTCATAAATACCTCTAAATCTTAAATATCGAAAATGGAAATCTATTTGGTAAATCTAGTTCAAAAGTTAATAATTCATTTGTTATAGGATGTGAAAACTCTATCTTTTTTGCAAATAATGCAAGTTGCTCTCCTACTTTAGCATTATTATTATATTTTTGATCTCCATATAATGGATTACCATTATGAGACATTTGGACTCTTATTTGATGACTTCTTCCTGTCTTTAATTTAATCTCTACTAAACTCATATTATCAATAGTATTTAATCTTTTATATGACAATATTGATAATTTTCCATTTTTATCTATTTTAACTATATTTTTTTTCGTATCTTTAAGTAAATAATCAGTTAGTGTTCCTTCATCATTTATTTTGTTCATTACTACCGCATTATATACCTTATTAAACTTATCTAATCTTATTTGTTCAGATAATCTAGATGCACATTTACTTGTTTTCGCAAAAACCATTATTCCACCAACTGGTCTATCTAGTCTATGAACTAATCCCAAATATACATTTCCAGGTTTATTATATTTTACTTTTAAATATTCTTTTAGAATTGTTAGCAAATCTTTATCTTTACTATTATCTTCTTGTGTAGGAATATTAATTGGTTTTTCTACAACTAATAAATGATTATCTTCAAATATTATATTTATATTAGATTGCATCTTTTTTCACTTTTAATCCATGACTTTCTAAAGATTCTATATCAACTTTATTATTCTCTAAAGCATTTTTTATTAATTCTTTAGTACCATCATCCCATAATAGATATGTATCATAACTACTTACACATGGTAAAGAGTATTTATACTTTCCATCTTTATAAAATAATTCGGGTTTATTCATACATTCTTTACCCTCATTATCATATAAGATTGTATAAGTACTAAGAACAATTGGATTATATATTTTAGCTCCTTTTCCTGCTTTATCATTAATTATAAACACAAGACAAAATAATATTATGACAAGTATTACAACAAATAGACTTTTAAAAATAATTCTAGTTTTCATTATTTTCCCACCTTCCATATACTCCGCAAGGAAGTATCATATTAGTACTTGTAATCTTTAGTCCAATTTCATCTGTAGTTATTTTTCCACTTAATTTATTTTCACACGCAGTCAATAAAACATTTTTTAATATTTCAGGAGTAATTCCTTTAGTATAAGAACTAATAAGCAAGAATAAAGGCTTATCACTTAATATATTAATACATGCATCTAATAATTTGTTTAAACTATCTTCAAATCTCCATAATTCTTTCCCTGGTCCTCTTCCATAAGTTGGTGGATCCATTATTATTGCATCATATTTATTACCACGTCTATTTTCTCTTTCAACAAATTTTAATACATCATCACAAATATATCTAATTTTATTCTGATCCAATTTTGATAATTTAGCATTTTCTTTTGCCCATTCATTCATACCCTGACTAGCATCAACATGTACTACTTCAACAGCTCCAGCGAAAGATGAAGCCATAGTTGCAGCACCAGTATATGCAAATAAATTCAATACTTTGATAGGTCTATTTGCATTTTTTATTTTATCTATTATAAAATCCCAATTACCAGCTTGTTCTGGAAATAGACCTGTATGTTTAAATCCAGTTGGACTAACTTTAAACTTTAAATCTCTATAATTTATAGTCCAATATTCAGGAAAAGATTTTTTATTTTCCCAATATCCTCCACCTTTATCACTTCTATGATATATTGCATGATAATTATTCCATACATTATCATTTTTATGTGTCCATAATGCCCAAGGATCTGGTCTTCTTAAGATTACATTTCCCCAACGCTCTAATTTTTCACCATTACCAGCATCAATACATTCGTAATCTTTCCAATTATTACTAACAAGCATTATGTACACCTCCTTATTTATCTATATTATATCATATTTATATCATAAAAAAAGAAGATTATTTAAATTCTTCTTTTAATAATTTCATTGCTTTATACTTTGAAATATTAAATTCAAATATTGAATCATTTTCATTATTAGTCATACTTTTAAAGTATTCTCTAAGTCCTTCTTTAATATTTACATCATCAGTTTTATTATATAGTTCATATAGTACAGGTATATTATCATATCCAAAATTAATTAAATATTCCATATCAATTTTATTATTAATATAATATCTATTTACATTTCTTCTTGCTACCATATAATCTATATTAATGTAATTAGTTAAAACATATGAACATATTATTATAATCATATAACACTTTAATATATTTACATTAGAATTAAATATATACATTGCTGTTGGAATCATTAATATTGTTTCAGTTATTAAAGCAATATATACAAGTAATCTTAAAGTAGTATAACCATAAGCTGATTCATATAAATTCATTCTTAAGAATGAAGATATAATAATAATCATAGTTAAGAATATCATTAATATATTCATAATATTAATAAATTTATAATCTTTTTCATTATCTTTTGTTTCAAATTTCTTTGATATTAATATAATTGCAATATTTATTATAGACACTATTAATAATTCAAAAAAACCTTGTCTTGCATATTCAGCATAATTAATATTTGAAGATACACTATGAAGCATTAATGATTTTATTTGTATTATATCAAACACTATATAAATAATATTTAATACACTTACTAATAATTTAATAGTAAATACATCTCTTGTTTTTTTATTTTCAGAAATAATTATATCTTTCTTTTTAGGATATTCAAATAATACATACATTAGAGAAATGCCAATTATAAAGAATATAATAACAAATCTTAATAGTCTTCCTAAGAAATTATTAAATATAAATTCTTCTAATACGTCAAATATATTTCCAAATATATTATCAAATAAATTACCAAATATTAAATCCGCACTTGATAGTAATAATACAACTACTAAAACAACTGGTAAAACAATTAAACAAGATAACAATACTTTTTTTGTTTTTGGTGATATTTTAATTTTACTAGATATTTTTGATACAGATACTCTATAGAAATTTCCAATATAAGTAATTGGCATTACTAATAAGGAAAACACTTCTTCAATAAGTACATTAAGTTTATCTACAGGTTTAATTGTAAAAATATATAATAATTCAAATAATATTATTATTACTATACAATTAAATACATCAAATACATTACTATCAAATATTCCATATGAAATAGATAATAATAAAATTGGTATCATCAATAATAAACCTTTTTTATTGTTAATTTTATTATTCTTTTTCAAGAATACATATATTAAAATTAGCAATGGTATCATAAATATAGAAGCTGATATTCCAAATTTATAACCATAAAACATTAATACATTTAATACTGCAAGTAAAAGTATCCATTTAATATAACTACCCATATAAAAACACCTTCCTCAAGTACATTATATCACATTACCACTATTATTATTAACTTTAATTAATATTTATTCGTTATTTTACATTAATATGCTATAATTATTTTGGTGTTAATATGGCAAATAAAAGATTAAAAATTGGTATTTTTATGGATAGTTATTATCCTGCGATAGATGGAGTTGTATTAGTTATTGATAATCTTGCAAAAGAACTATCAAAATATAATGATGTTACAGTTGTTGTTCCATATACAACAACTATGAAAAATGATAAAAATAAAGAATATGATATAATTAGAATACGTAGTATCAAAGTACCATTTTCTGAATATAGAATTGGTGAATTTAAACTTACTAATTCAAAAGTATATAAAAAACTATTAAATAAAAATTTTGATATAATTCATATACATTCTCCATTTACAGTAGGTTTTTTAGGTATAAGAATAGCAAGAAAGCAAAATATTCCATGCGTAGCAACTATGCATACACGTTTTGATTATGAAATAAGAAAAATTGTTGATAATCAATTATTTATAGATTATGTAATAGGAAATATAGCAAATATATATAATAAATGTGATGCTGCTATTGCAATAAATAATGCAATGATTAAAGTATTTAAAGATTTTGGTTATAAATATGAACCAACAGTAATATATAATGGAACAGATTTAAAACCTCTTGAAGATAAAGGAAAACATATTAAAGAAGCAAAAAATAAATTTAAGATAAAAGATGATGAGGCAGTTTTCTTATTTGTTGGAAGAATAACTGAAATAAAAAATATATTTTTCATACTAGATTCATTAAAAATATTAAAAGAAGAAAACTTCAAATTCAAAATGTTATATGTAGGAACTGGTCCAGATGAAAACAAATTAAAAAACAGAATTATTGATTACAAAATGGAAAATGAAGTAATAATGACAGGACGTATTGAAGATAGAACACTATTATCTAGTATTTATGCAATGAGTGATTTATTCTTGTTTCCTTCTTTATTTGATGCATCTAGTCTTGTGCAAATTGAAGCCGCTGTAAATGAAACTCCAGGATTATTTATTAAAGGAAGTGTAACTTCAGATACAGTAATAAATAATGTTAGTGGATTTACTGAAGTAGAAAATACAAAAAGATATGCAAAAAGAATAAGAGAAATAATGAATAATAAAGAATTATTAAATACAGTAAGTAAAAATGCAAAAGAAATGTTAGGAAGAAATTGGACTGATATTGCAAAAGAAACATATAATTTTTATTTAAAACAAATTGAAATAAAAAAAGAAAATAATAAAACTATCAATGATTGATAGTTTTTTTAAAATAAAAATTTTAATAATTTATTAATTTTATCTTTAAATTTATAAACAATAATAATTGTAATAATTGAATATATTAATGATAGAATAACATCTTCTATAATATGTTGATTAATAAACAAAGTAGATAAAACTATTAGACTCATGATAATAATAACAATAGATTTATAAATTGATTTTAAGTTTTTAGTTTTAAGTATATAATATGATCCAATAAAACAAAATAAACAATGTACAGAAGGTAAACAATTAACAGCAGGAGTATCTGTTTTATAAGTGAAATCTAATATAAAATCAGTAAATGATTTAACATCAATTTCAGGCCTAATAATTATAGTAGGATAAATTAAAAATGTTAAATGTGACATTAATGCACCTATTATCATAGTAAATAATAATTTTTTATAATTTTCAAAATCAAAACAATAAATAATAAATGCGTTAATAGCAATAACTGGATACCAAATATCATAAAAATATACAAACCATTTTATCATAGGAACATTTAAGAATGATACAATAACATGATGATTTCCTAAAAATGATTTGATACAAAAGTAACTAATTGCTTGTATTAACATTACAATTATTATGGATTTAAAATAAACTCTATACTTCCTCATAAAAATCACTTAAATATTATATCATATAAACTTTTATTTAAAAATATATAAAAAAAAATAATAATATGATATAATAAAAATAGATTGTAGATAATAAAAGGAGGATTTTATGAAGAAAAAGATAATATTAACAATATTAGTAGTGATATCAATTTTTTTAATAGCAGGATGTAATTCAAATAAACCAAATGAAAATGAAGGAGAAAATGGAAATACAAATGTAGAAAATGGTAATAATACAACAAATGATGTTCAATTATACTCAGATGATTCAAAATATGTTTTTGAATATGATAATACAAAGCATGTTTTCTACTATAGTGGAGATACAATTACAGCTTATCATACTTATGTAAAATATGATACTGAAGAGTTAGCTGGTTATGCGTATAAACTACTAAAAATTGAAGATTTTCCAAATGCTACTAAGTATTATCAAAACGGAAAGTATATTGTATTTGAATGGAAAAGTGAAGAATATAATAATATGACAGCATCTGAAATAAAAATTGCATATTCTTATATGAAAGAATTGAAAAAATAACAGAAAACATATTCAAACGAATATGTTTTTTTTTTAACTAAAAAGTATTATAATTAAAATATAATCAAGTAAAGAGGTGTTTAGATGATATTAAATATTTGCGATGATCCAGATACAGTGAGTGTTTTAAATACAGTAGTAACAGTAATAAAAATTATTAGAATTGCTGTACCAATATTATTAATATTAGCTCTAATGATTTCTTTTGTTAGAGCAATAATGAATAATGATAATGATGCATTAGAAAAAGCAAAAAAAGGTGCAGTATCAAAAATAATAGCAGCTGTATTAATATTCTTAATACCTACATTTGTTAATTTAATAACTGAAATAACTGGTGCTACTGATTATAAAGAATGTATTAACCTTAATACTATTGTTGATGTTAAACCAACATATAAAGAAAAAGGAAAAGAATTAATAGAAAAATATAGAGATTCAGAAGAAGACAATGATTATTACACAGCAAGAAACTATATATATACAATAAGATATCAAGACATAAAAAATGAATTATTAGAAGAATTAGAAGCATTACATGATGAAATAGAAGCAAGAAAATCTCCAAGTGGAGAGGGAGTAATTGATGGATCATGTTATGCTGAATATGCAAATGGATATGGTCTTGCATCTATTAGAGTTGATTTAAGTAAAGTCAAAGGTACTAATTATAAATTTATTAATGCAGGAAGAGTTGTACAAGAAGGATCAAGCACAACATATCAATCAACAAATAACTATGAATTATTAATACATCCAAGCATTGAAGTAAAATTAGATAATGGAAGAACAAAAAGAGCTGAATGTGAAGTTAAACACATTGATTCTCCAAAATATTACAAAAATGGATATTATTTTCAAAAACAAAGCTCAACAGACAAAACTCAAGCTATAAATAATCCTTATCCAAAAAATGGTTTATCATATTATGCATATTTTCCAAAAGATTTAGCTTCTGGAGTAAAAGTACCTTTAGTACTTGCTCTTCATGGTGGATTTGGATGGGGTGTTCCTTGTAAAGGTAGTACTACTAGTGAAGGAAATCAAACATATCACTTCTTAAAAACTGCCCTTCTTAAAAATAGATATCCAATTAATAATGTTGATAAACCAGAAGTTGATGCAATTGTTATTGCTCCTTCAAATATGACTTGTAATTGGGAACCATCTATTCCAAAAGCAATGAGTATATTATATGCTTATGTAAAACTATTTAATGTTGACGTTGATAGAGTTACTGTAACAGGAACTTCTCAAGGTGGATATGGAACAATGTATATTGGTTTTTTAGAAGAACAAATTATTTATAGCCCTACTAATAATGACACAACGCTTGAAAGTGTAGCTAAAATGTATAATACTACAGTAAGTGATATCATTAAATATAATAAATCAGTTAAACAAAGCATATCTTATTCAGATAAAGCACAAACTAAATTAAAAGCAGGTAGTCATACAGTAATAAAACCCAAATCAGAAGAAAATATGAGAAGTTTATTCTCAGTATTGATTCCAATGAGCCCTGCTAAAAACCAATCAAGATGTATATTTACTCCATCTACAATATATGATGATACAATGGATTGCAAAAAAACACCACCATACACACTAAGAACTCCAATTTGGGTTATAACATCTAATGATGAATATCCAAAGATTCAACGATTTGCAAAAGAATTAACAGCATATTATGAAAAAAATGGAGATATTAGATATACAATATTAACAAAATTACCTAAGTATTATAAAACTGATGAACATAATACTCAGGTAGCAATTTTGGGACACACTAGTGCATTTAATTGGATAATATCACAAAAATATGGAAGCGTACATCCAAGCACTGATCCAGTTTTAGATAATATAGAAAAACAATTAGGTAATGCTTTTGTAAAAGATTTCCATCCATAATAAAAAGATGACCAAAAGTCATCTTTTTTATTTAATTAAATAATCCTTTTTTTGTTTTAAAAATCCATATATTCCAACACTTAATATAATTACTATAAACATTATAGAACTATAATCACTAACCCCAGTATCTGGATTTTTTATTGTATCTGCATTTGATGTTTTTCCTTTAACTTTTAAAGTTATTTTTGGTGCATTTAAACTAGATTCATTATTATTTAGGCTTGAAATTAATGTATATTCACCAGCTGAATTAGAAGGAGCCTTAATATCAAAAGATAACTCTTTCTTTTCATTTGAATCAATATAATCTAATTTCCAAATAATTTCATTTTTCTTAGAATTGAATTTTCCATCATCACTTATTGAATCTTCATATACTTCTAATTCTTTTGGAACTACTATTTTTATTTCATCATTTCCAGATGAAGCAGTACCTTCATTTTCAATTATTATTTTATAAGTAAACCTTTTATTTGTACCTGTTTCATAAATATATTTATTCTCTATTGTATTATCAATTTTTAGATCAATTGTTCCTTTTTCATTAGGAATGAAACCATCATATTTTTCAGCATTATTCTCTAAATATTCATATAAAGAAGTTGAATCGGTAACATAATCCATATAATTAACTGAATTATCATATTTATAATAATTGTAAGATGTAATAGTTATCTGAATTTGTTTATTATCAATTACATCTTCATTTTCTTTATAATTAAAATATAAATTGGCTATTGCAGCATAAACAACTTCTGTTTTTTGATAATTGATAGGAGACTTTGTTTCAACTATTTTAATTGGAAAATAAACATATGTGTTTAAAACAGTGTGACGTGCAATATCTTCTTCATCTACCCATAATTTACATAAACTATATCCCATTTTGTATTCAACATCATCAATTATATTATAAAAATCATCTACTGTATTTATTGAATCATATAAATTCTTTATGCTTTGAGGTAATATATTATATAATTCATCATTTGATAAAGTCTTATTTCCTGTTATATGATATGCCTTTCCATCAGATTCATCTTCTGTTAAAGAATCATTTTCCATTATATTGTATAATTTATCACGTGATCTTTGTGGAAAACTACCTTTTTCTTGATTTGTTTCAAAAACAAAATT
The DNA here is from genome assembly GCA_946413985.1 of uncultured Mycoplasmatota bacterium. Classification (GTDB taxonomy): domain Bacteria; phylum Bacillota_I; class Bacilli_A; order RF39; family UBA660; genus CAG-1000. The sequence continues at coordinate 102,390 of CAMKMS010000001.1, read as the reverse complement.
ACCATCTAAAGTAGATATTATAAAATTAGCTCCATCTAATACATTACCATCTTCGCTATCTATCTTATTTACAAAAATTCCTATTTCATAATTACTAATATCGGTTCTTATTTCTCTACCACATGTAATAGCATTTACTTTAAAAGGAATTAATACTAATACAAATAAAACAAACATAAATATTTTTTTCATATTCAATTCTCCTATTTTTAATTACATATTAATTGTATTATATTAATATAAATAAAATCAAGTTTTAAAAAAATATTGATATCTATAAATGTAAAACAATTCTTAATCTATTTCTAATACTTTTATAAAAAACTTTCATCCATAAAAAAATGACTAGAAGTCATCTTTTTTATTAATATCTTTCTACCAAACTATATTTATCTAATTCTCCATTAATATCTGCACTTATTATTTTATATAACTCTTTGTAGGTTTCTGGACATAAGAATTCTAATCTTGATATTCCACCTTCTTCAGTACTATCATAATCGCCTAACCAGTATAATTGAAAAGCATCTGCAAAATACTCGCGTGAATCATGAGCATAGTCATGTGTAATATATCCAGGCATATGGCCTCCATAAGTCGCACCCATTGGATTTATTGGATTATTATAACTAACTATAATATTCCATAGTCCATTCTCGTCTTCAACAATTGAAGAATCACTAGCATTAAGGCAATATGTCTTAAGATAATAATCTGCTTTTCCTTTTGTTTTAAATCCATAAATAACACTTGAATGTGTTTCATCAAAATTCTGTACTTCCTTTAATACTATGCTATTCATATCTAACACATCTAAAGAATACCAGTTTGCATCCCAATCAGTTAAAACATCGCCTAAAAACTTGTCATAAGCGTGACCTGTCTCATGAACAATCACTCTAGGATAATAATCATTTGGTCCTAAATATAACATGGTAATATTTTTTGTTTTGTGATCTCATTTTTTTATTTTTATCAGCTAAAGCATATTCAATATTTAATTCAGGATTTTGGACAAAAATAAGATTAGATGAATTCTTTCCAGTAAATACATCTTTTAATATTTTTGAATCTATACATTTTTCATATTCTATTGATTTGTAAACATATTGCTTAAATATATCCGTTTTAGTCTTATTCTCATTATTATCATAAACAATATATTATTATTTTAAATACTTAACAAACATTTTACTAGCAAATGTTAAAATTACTTTTTTATTAGTAGCCAAATATACATTTATATTTGGTATTCTTTTATTTATATTAAACTCTTTTAAATTATTATAATTTCTTTCTTTTAAATCAATTATAGCAAAGCCAACACCTAAACCAATATTAGTAAATTCAATAATTAAATCTTGACTTACTACTTCCATTTTAGGAATTAATCTGACATTATTTTGAAGTGATAAATAATCTAATAGTTTTCTACTATTTGATTCTTCTTTTTGTAATATAAGAGGAACAGTATTTAAATCACTGAATGTTTTTACATTATCATTATAATAATCTGGATTATAAATAAATCCCTGTTTTAATTCCCTTATTTTTTCAAGATTTAAATTATTCTCTTTAATATTACTTTCATTAAATATTACAAAATCCAACTTTCCTAGTTTTAAATCTTCTATTAAATTACTAGTTAAATCATTTGTAATATTAATTATTATATTAGGATAATCAATATGAAATCTTTTTATTGCATCTAGTAAAACTAATTTAGTTAAAGTTGTAGAACAACCAATTTTGATTTCACCTTTAGACAAATCTTTGAATGAAGTAAATTCATTTTCTGCATTATTAATTAATTCTAAAGCACTTTCTACATATTCATAGAACATTTTTCCTTCTTCTGTTAATTCCATTCCTTTATTACTTCTTAAAAACAATGTTCCACCTAACTCATTTTCTAATTTCTTAATGGATTGAGAAATAGCTGGTTGTGATATATGTAATTCCTCACTAGCTTTAGTCATGTGTTTATTTTTAGCAACAACATAAAAAACTCTATATAATTCTAAATCTACATTCATTATAAGCACTCCTTATATATATCATAACATATATATATTTTACTTATCAACGTTATCATAATAAAATGTTAGTGAAAGGAAGTTATGATATGGAAAACAAAATACTATTTGTTGGGGGGAACTGGGATTTAAATGGAGGAAAAGAATCTAAAATGGTAAATGAATTTTCAAAATATTTATCAAATGCTACAGTTTATAATGGTGGTAACTATAATGATTTAAAAAGCATAATAGAATCTAGTACTAATTATAATATTATTATATGGTGGGCTAATGTTCCTAATGAATTACCAAAAATTAGAAACATCAAAGAAATAAACTATAAAGCAATGCTTGTCTCTTCGAAAAGGAATATTGATAATAAATATTCATTTCAAGATTTAATTCAAAGATCACTAGCTTTAAAATCAAATTTATCAATAGAATTTAGTAAAAATAATGGATTATATAATATGCGATTATTTGATCCTCTTGGAAATGTATGGTATGAAGGAACAGATATTAAAGAGTGTTCTCATGCATTATTAAATAGATTAAATATTATAAAAAATATTACTCGAGAACCAACTATAATATCAAATGAAAATATTAAAGAATTATCTTATTTTTTAAATACTATATATAATTCAGAAGAAACTCCAAGTATAAAAGCTAATAAAGAATTTTTAAGTATTGTTAGAGATTATGCAACTATATTTGCTAAATCAATATACCAAACTGAAGATATAAAAAGATTTTTAGGAAATGCATCTTTTAGATGTCAAAAGGGATTCCCATCTTTTAGAGATGGAAAATATATTTTAGTTAGTAAAAGAAATGTTAATAAAGAATATATTAGTATAGAAAATTTTGTTCCAGTATATTTTGAAGATGGAAAAATATATTATTGTGGTGATTATAAACCATCAGTTGATACACCAATACAAATTAGATTATATAATCTATTACCAAATATTAATTATATGATACATTCTCATTGTTATATTGAAGATGCCCCATTTACGGAGGATGCACTACCATGTGGTGCTGTTAATGAAGTTGATGAAATTATAAAATTAATACAAAACTATTATGATAATGATTTTAATAAAGACTTTTACTTAATAAATTTAATAGGACATGGAAGTATAATGATGAGTAAAAATCCTATACAATTAAAAAACATAAGCATAGTTAGAAGAGAAACACCTGAAAATATGTATCAAAGAAAACTACTTAAAAAATAGAAATCAATAATTTAATTGATTTCTTTTCATTTTTTAGGTATAATATAGCCGTTTTTAAAGGAGGTTTTTTATAATGGAAACTAATAATTCTAGTATTTTTTCATTAGTATGGGCTTTAATGCCACTTAGTACAGATGAATTAGAACAAATACCATTAAATCATAGAATTAGACCATATCTTATTTTTGAAATTAATGATGAATTTTATGGATTTCCATGTACCTCAAATATTAATAGTAAAAAGAATAGATATTCTAATGGTCAAGCAATTTTAAGTTATTCTGAATATGAAGAAAAAACTCTAGTAAAATTAGAAAAGGTATTTATAATACCAGAAGAATATTACAGAGGATATTTTAAACCAGTTAATCTAAATGATGAAAATGAAATTATTAAAAAAATTCAAGCAAATTTTCAATTTTCAAATTATCCACAAGAAGTAATTAATTTTTTTGAATCAAGACCAGTTAAAATAACATGTTCAGACATGATTATAAGAGATAATCAATTATATAGTGTTGTTGGAATGATATATAGACAATTAGTATTAGTTCCTATTTATAAATATCCAATTAATAATACTGTAGAATGCTCTACTGATGGATTAATGTATTATGCAGATGTAGATAATACTGTCATTTTACCAAATGATAATACTTTTAAATATTGTACTAAACTAAATGATCTACAATTTGGAAAAAATAATAAAAGCAGAAAAGATATTAGAAAATTAATGAATCACTATTTTATTTTACCTAGAATAAAATGTGATTGTAGTTATAATAGATTTAATGAATTGAATCCAGGTATGATTATTGATTATATAAATAATGATATGCCATATAAAATGATAATATTAACAAAAAATGATTCAGAATTTGGTGTAATTACTGGAGATGCAAATGATTTTTATAGCAATTTTAATTATATGACATTGCCAATTAATGAGAATATTACTTTTGAAGTAACTGGTGTATTATCAAGTGATAGATTAAATCAACTACGCGAAAAGTTCTTATCAAAAGAATATATGCTTAAATTAAAACAAAACAATAAAAAATAAAAATGCTATAATATTATTAGGAGGATATTATGAATGTAAATAATATTGAAGTAAATACACAAAGTAGTATAAGGTTAGGTTTAGATAAAATAATCTATTTTGATCCATTTAAAATAGAAAATGAGAAACATGATGCAGATATTATATTTATTACTCATGATCATTATGATCATATGGATAGTGAATCAATTGAAAAAGTTAAAAATAATAAAACTATAGTTGTTGCTCCTAAATCTATGAAAGATACAATTAGTAAAATAGAATTTAATGATTACATATATTTAGAACCATTTGATGAAATTAATATAGATAATGTAATCATTAAAACTATACCTGCATATAATAACGAAAAACCATTTCATCCAAGAATAAATAATTGGCTTGGATATATAATAACAATAAATGATAATACATATTATATTGCTGGAGATACAGATGCAACAAAGGAAGCTAGTAATGTAAAATGTGATATTGCTTTTATTCCAATTGGTGGACACTTCACAATGGATGTAAATGACGCAACCAAATTAATTAAAAGAATTAGTCCAAAAGTTGTAATACCTATTCACTATGGTTCTATAATTGGAGATGCTTCACTCGGAAAAGAACTAAAAAATAACTTACTTGATACAAATATAGATGTAATAGAAAAATTATTTTAGTTATAGTTTTAAACTATAACTTTTTTAATAAAAAAACTTATGATTTCTCATAAGTTATATATATTAAGTTCAGATTACTCCAAACTTAATTATCTAATGGAGCAAGTGAAGGGAGTCGAACCCTCGCCTCAGCCTTGGCAAGGCCACGTACTAGCCGTTGTACTACACCTGCATCAGTAATAATATTTTAACATAATTATTTAATTTTTCAATATAAAATAGAAAAAAAGTGGTTTATTTTCCACTTATTTTTTTTCTGAAATTTTTATTTATTATATTTATTAACATTAATAGTACTGGAATACTTAGTATCATTCCACCAAATATATCAGATAAATAATGAACTCCTAAATATGGTCTTGAAAATGATATTAATAATGCAAATATAGTAGCTAATATTATTACAGAATTTCTTACTTCTTTTTTACTTTTTATAGTTAATAAATAAGCAAGTATTATATAAAATACAATTGATGTTAATGTATGTCCACTTGGAAAACTATAACTAGATGGCATTTTAATTATTGCTTCTAATGGTCTTGGTCTTGCAATGAATATTTTAGATAAATAAGTGATAATGCCAGCAATAGCATAACAACCACCTTGTAATAAACCAATTCTTTTATTTTTATAAAATACTAACATAGCAATTATTATTAAAATAGGTATATAAATATTACCAAAACAAGTTAATACTTTGAATAAACTATCTAAAAAATCTGACCTAAAGTCATTTATTACTTCAAAAAAAGTATTATCTAATTCTATAATTGAATCAAACATATTAGAATTTATTACAAAATGAAACAATAATACTATAAATACTATTACTATTAAATATGGATAGTTTTCTTTAAATATCTTCTTTATCATGTAATCATTATATCATAAAAAATAAAAAGTAATACTATTTTGTATTACTTTGTTCCATATACTCTATCTCCAGCATCACCAAGTCCTGGAAGAATATAACCTATTTCGTTTAGTTTTCTATCCACATTAGCACAATATATTTCTACATCTGGATATGTTTCTTGTATTGCTTTAATTCCAACTGGAGCTGCGATTACACATAGGAATTTAATTTTCTTTACTCCATCATGTTTTAATTTTTTTATAGTAGCAAGTGCACTTCCTCCAGTTGCTAACATAGGATCTAATATCATAACAGTTCTTTTTTTGATATTAAGCGGCATTTTATAATAGTATTCAACAGGTTCAAGTGTTTCTTCATTTCTATATAAACCTATATGACCTATCTTCGCATTAGGGATAACCGTTATTATTCCATCTACCATACTCATACCTGCTCTTAAAATTGGTACAAATGCATAATCATCTTCATTTAATTTATAAGTACTATATTTTTCAAGTGGTGTTTCAATTGTAACTTTTTTAAGTTTAGCATCTTTTGTTGCTTCATAACATAAAAGTACTGCTATTTCTGTTATTATTTCTCTAAACTCTTTTGTTCCTGTTTTTTTGTCTCTTAAAATAGCCAGTTTATGAGTAATAAGTGGATGACTTAATACTACTTCTTTCATTTTAATTTTTCTCCTCTGGTATTAATAAATTTAGTAATATTCCAATTATTGCTGCTAAAGACATACCTGAAATTGATACAGATACATTTTTAGTTATAATTGATATTGCTGCTCCACCAAGTCCTAAAACAAGCATTGTTGAAGCTACAACTACATTTTTAGTATTACCAAAATCAACTTGATTTTGAATTAATATTTTAAGACCATTTACTGAAATGAATCCATATAGTAAAACTGCTACTCCACCAAGTACTGGTGTTGGTATTGATGAGATAACTCCTGTTAATTTTCCTAAGAAACCAAATATGATTGCAATTACAGCTGCAAGTCCTGTTACCCAAACTGATGCAACTTTTGTCATACCTACTACAGAAGTATTCTCTCCATAAGTTGTATTCGCTGGACCTCCAATAAATCCTGCTGCAAATGTTGCAAGTCCATCTCCCATAAGAGTTCTATCAAGTCCTGGATCTTCTATTAAATCTTTATTAATTATTGATCCTAATACTTTATGATCACCAATATGTTCTGCTAATGTTACAAGAGCAATTGGAACAATTGTTAATAATGCTCCTGCATTTAACTTATAATGTAAGAATGGAATATAAAACTCTGGTATGCTAATAAACTTAGCAGAAGTTATTGAACTGTAATCAACTACACCAAGTATCATAGATGCAATATAACCAGCAACCATTCCTATTAAGAATGGAATTACTTTAAAAAATCCTTTTCCCCTTATAGCAATAATTGCTGTTGTTAAGAATGCTACTAATGCAACTACTACATTTTTCCATGGAATAACAGCTTCATTTAATCCTATTTCACTTACTGCTGTTGGTGCAAGTGATAAACCAATTATCATAATCATAGGTCCAACTACAATTGGTGGAAGTAACCTATTAATCCATGATTTTCCAACAAGTTTGATAATTAAAGCAACTAGAACATAAACAAGTCCTACTGCCATAATTCCACTAAATACTCCTGATTTTCCAGCTAGAGTAAATCCTACAACCATTGGTGTTATAAATGCAAATGAACTTCCAAGATAAACTGGACTTTTTCCTCTAGTACATACGATATAAATCAATGTACCAATACCACTTGATACCAATGCAACTGGTATTGATAATACATTACTTCCTGCTGTACTATTTACTAGAATTGGTACTAAAATAGTTGCTCCAAACATTGCGAATACATGTTGTAATGAAAGTAGTATCCATTTTAGTACAGGTGGTTTGTCATTAACATCAAGTAACATTTTATTGTTTCCCTTCATATAAATCCTCCTTTAAAACAATAAATTTTGATAGAAAAAAAAGTCCCATCAATAAATGATGAGACTAAATATTAAAGAAAACAACAAATCTACTAGTTATTAAATTATTCTTACTCTTTTTAATAATTGTATTTGTTATTTCTTTCATACTTATTTTCCTCTTTTAAAAGAATAACACAACAAATTATTAAATGCAAGAATTATTTACATTTTTTTTGTAACTTCTAAAATATGTTGCATACATGGAACGCTAGTATATCTATGTTTATCATATTCATAATGAACGTCAAATACACTATTTGCTCCATTATCTATTATTCTTCTTACTGAACTAGAATTAGTGACAACATTACTAGGTCTATGTTCAAAATCATATCTTCCTTCCATTTCATACATTTTAACCTGCATATCATATTCCATTTTATCACAAAGGAATGCATATTCACTTTCATGAGAAGTATGATCATTAAATTCATCAATTAACTTTATATAATAATCTTTATCTATTAAATCACTAAATACATCTTGAACAGCTTTTTTACCTATCATTTCTTTTTCTTCTTTAGAAATATCCCATTCTGTTAAATCTCCTATTTTAATTTCTTCCGTTTCATGAATTAATAGCATTTTTAATAATTTATCAAAATCTAACTTATAATCATATTCCCCTTCAATACCTAGTGCAAGAATCATAGTTCCATATACATGTTCAAGTATACTTTCAAGTCTTTGTCCTTTAGTACCCCAATATATATGTCCTTTTCTAATCATAGTTCTTAATTTAGAAAAATTATCCATAAATGAATTAACTTCATTACTTGAATCTCTTTTTTTTGAATAAGCTCTATATGCAGAAGCTTTTGCCATAGTTGATTCAGTAGATCTTGAATATTTTAATTCATTTAATAATTGATTATTTGTTTCACTATTATCAAGAATATTAATATCATTATCTAAACTTCCAATTAAAATCATTCTAATTACTTTATTAATATCCCAATTAAATTCATTATCAGCATAAACAGAATACCTAACAAGGGCATCAAGACATGCTAGAACTGTTACTTCAGCAGCACTATAATCTCTTTTATCATCAGATAATACTATTTTTTCTTTATTGCGATTTGCTTTTATATAAAAGTCAACAATTTTTTTACTTCTTTCTTGCATATTATCACCTCTAAATACAAGTTTATATTATAAAAGATTTTAATTATAAAAGTCAATAAAAAGGACTATTTTAGTCCTCTATATTTCTTTCTACATGAAACATATATTGAATTACTAGTCCACTATAATCCTTAAAGTTCTTTTTAGCAAATTCCATAATTGACTTTTGGTCATTTTTAATATTATAGTTTGTTGATATATATTGTTTAACCCAAGTATCAATCGGAAAAACATCAAGTCTTTTATAACCAAAGAGTAAAATACACGATGCTACTTTAAGACCAATTCCCTTAACACTCATTAATAATTCTAATGCTTCCTTTGTACTTAATTTTTCTATATCATTTTGTGTTTCATATTTGTTTAAAAAGTCAACTATATATTTATCTCTAAAACCTACACCATATTTTCTAAAATCTTCTATAGATAATTTTTTTAAAACATCATATTTAGGAAATAAATAGTATTCTTTATTTTCAAAAATAACCTTTTTTCCATAATCATGAGATATTTTATCTATAGTATTTGATATTCTTTTAACATTATTATTTTGACTTATAATATAACTAATAAACATCTCAAATGATTCTTGATTTAAAATTCTATAATCCCTACATTTATTAACCATATTTTTTAACATGGGACTATTTTTTATTAATTCGTCGTTAATTTCATCATAATTTCTATTTAAATCAAAATATTCATATATAATATTTTTAATATTATCCATATTAGAAGATTTAACATATAATTTATTACCATCTTGTTTTAAATTAATAACTCTATCACTTAATATATTTGTTATACTACCATCTTTTTCTAAAATTACCCTAAAACATGAACCACTAAGTAATATATCTTTTACATTAATATTTGGAATGTCTAATATCATTTTAAACCAACTGCTTTATAATAATCTTTATCAAGTATTAGTGTTGACATACTTACTTTTTTATTAACAGTTGAATTTATTTTTTTGATATAACTTTGACTTACCTTTTCCTTTTTATTAAATGGTGTGAATTTACCAGTTACGCTATTATATGTACCCTTATCTGTTATCCAACTTCTATCAGATAATATTACGATATGTTCTTCTTTACTAAATATATCCCTTCCCATTAATAATCTAGATTCATATTCAAGTCCAAACAAATTATATAAAGTTGGGATAATATCTAAACTACTAACAACTGTATTTATTTCTCTTTGTCTTAAATTTGGATTATACATAATTAAAGTTGTATGATAGTTTTCAAATTTATCACTTCTATCAGTTTTACTTCTTTCATTTAATTGTGATTTAGAAAGTCCATATGGATAATGATCAGGTGCTATTACTATTAAAGTATTATCAAGTAATTTTGCTTTTTCTAATCTTTTTAATAATACTTCCATAGCTTTATCAAGTTCTATTTGAGTTGCCATATAAGCTTTTACTGCTTCACTCGTTTTCATATCTTGAACAGCTTCTCTGTTTTTACGAGCCATATTATTTCCACCAAAATTATATTCAAGATGTCCACTAACAGTCATATAATAAGTAGCAAATGGTTGTTTTTTGAAATAATAATCAGTAGTTACTTTAATCATATCAATATCACTATTTGGCCATAAATCACAATTCATTTTCTTTTCAAGTCCATTACCACAGCCAATATATTTTAAACCAATATTAGGATGACTTAAATGTCTATCGTAGTATTTATAAGTATGATTATGAAAACCATATGTAGTATATCCATTCTTTTTAAATACATTAGGATAAGACATTTTCATATTGTTATTGCTAGATCTATAGAAACTCCATACTCCTTCTTTTGGTATTAAACCAGTTAAATTCATATATTCACCATCACTAGTTGATACTGGATATAATGGTTGATAATAATTATTAAACACAAAACCAGTGTTAGCCATTTTATATAATGTTGGAGTTAACTTTTTATCAAGTGCTATTTTATCAAATCCTTCAGCGGTAATAAATATTATATTTTTCCCTTTAAATACACCAGTAAAATCATTTTTCTCTGTTGGCTGAACTGATTTAAAATATTTATGCATCTTTTTTAATGTACTATCAGTAGTCTTACTTATTAATTTATCAAAATTTATATTTGTAATATTGTATTCAACTTTTGGTTCTATAACAACCTCATCTTCATTATCATCAAAATATGTTAATTGTTCTTCAAAACCAAATGCATATCTATATACATCTATTCCTTCCATAGCAAATAAACCAGTTTTATTAATTGTTAACATAGGAGCATGTGTTTTATATAATAAATCTTCTAAACAATAAAGACCATAACTAGATTTTACTTGTAAAATAATTCCAAGTATAGATAAATTCATAACAATAAAGAATATTAAATATTTAATAACTCTTGATCTTTTAAAATCAAATATTCTTTTACAAAATATAATTGAAAGTATTAATGGAATTAATACAAGTAGAAATACATACCATATATTCAATATAATTTCTAATATTCTTTGCCAAAATTGCATTACTTGGCCTGCTCCAGTTGTAAGTGAAAAAAATGAAAAAATAGAATGATAAAAATTAAAATATACAATTTGAGAAAGCATTAATATAGCTAAAAAAGAAGAATAAATATTTGTTAAAACTCTATTTGCTTTTTCATTAAATATAGTTGTTAAAACAGTCATAACAACTATAAAAGGAACACAAAATTCTATAACAGATAATGTATTCATTGAAAAGAAATCACCTATTACAAAAATTCTATATATCATTTCAAGATATATAATCCAAAATGTCCACCATACAAAAATACCAACTTTATTTTTAAGTTCTTTTTTACTATACTCTTTATTTTCTAACTTTTTTTCTTCTTTTTTCTTTTTCACTTTTTACTTCTCCTAATATTATTTATTTAATTTCTTTATTATTGATAATACAATAATAGCAAGTACTAATAAAATACAAACTATTATTAATATAACCATTTCGAGTGTTACTGAATCCATATTACTCAATATATTTTCAATTAAATAATTCATTTTATTCACCACCATTATTATACAAAAAAAACAAAAAAAATACTATTAATCTTGTACTTTATTTCTAACAGAATATTTACATCCACAATAATCCTGTCTATATAAATTATATTTTTTAGAAAGCTCTATTGAATGTTTATATCCATTCTCTTTTTTAAAGTCAGAATATAACCAAGTAATACCATATTCATTTTCTAATTTTTTTCCAATTTCATTTATTAATTTAGAATTTTTATATGGACTAACACTTAAAGTAGAACAAAAATAATCATATTTTAATTCACTAGCTATTTTTGCAGTTTTTTCTAATCTCAAATTAAAACAAATAGTACATCTACTTCCTCTTTCGGGTTCATTTTCATATCCTTTAATTTTTTCTTCATATAAATCATTATCATAATCACAATCAATGATATTTATTTCATTAACTTTATCTATTTCTTTTATTAATCTAATTTGTTCTTTTTTTCTTTTTTCATATTCACTTCTTGGTGAAATATTAGGATTATAATATAGAATTGTTATATCAAAAAAACTAGTCAAATATGATATTACATGACTACTACAAGGAGCACAACAACTATGAAGTAATAGTTTCTTTTTTCCATTTAAATTCTTTAATTGTTCTTGACCTAATTTAAAGTAATTTTCTACCACTTTTCTTCACCGCAAATATTATAACACTTTTTTGTAAAATAAAAAAAGAATTATATCAATTCTTTTTTATCTTAATAAGTTTTCAGCTTTTGTAGTAGTCATATTTGAAGTATCTACACTAAGTGTAATATCACTTTCAGATATATCATTTGGTTCTATACCTGAAGAATTAACTATCAAAATAGTATTAGTACCATCATAAGTTAGTATTGCTATTACTTCTCCATCAGTATTTACTTTAACATAATATTTAAATTCGCTTCTTCCACTTAAATCTAAAGCATGTGATGTATCATTACTAATCTTATAATAACTTTTTGCTTGAGCAGTAATGATTGCTTCTCTTAAATATGTATTAGATGCCTCTCTACATACTTCTCTTGTTTCTGTAATAAAATTTTGTTTTTTTGACTTATTAAATGTACTAATAATATTTGGAGCAACTGTTATAGATAATACTGCTACAATTGCAATAACTGCTAATAGTTCTACTAATGTAAATCCTTTTCTATTCATATCAATACCTACTTTCTACTATTATTATATCATATATATACATTAAAAAAAGCAACCAATAAAGGTTGTTTTACATTTTACTTGGAGGAACCAGCCAGATTCGAACTGGCGATGACGGTGTTGCAGACCGGGGCCTTACCACTTGGCTATGGTTCCACGTACAAATAATTATAACAAATTATATGCACTATTTCAAGATAAATGTATACTTTACGCCCCTAATTAGTAATATTAATTCAATTTTATTTGCTTTTAATACTTCTTTTGTTACCTCCATATAACAATAATTTTCTTTATTATAATTAACATTAATTTTATTTAGTTTTACAGTAACGTAATTTCCTTGATATCTATATCTAATAATTCCATACTGTTCAAATAAATCACCAGGATACTTTATTAGTTTATTTAAATATACATCTTCATCCATTTTTATATTAGCTTGTAATTTTAATATTGTTACTTCACGTTTATTAGTTGACTCTGGTATGATAGAATAAGTTGCTGTTCTCTTCTTTCCATTTAATGTATAAGTATAATTTTCTTTAAAACTATCACCAAATTCTGCTTCCAGCAAATTAACACTTGATTCTTTTAAAATAGAATTTGATAATTTAATCTCACTTGGTATACTAAAAGATCCTTCATCTTTATTCTCATTTAAACTAATTGGATTTATTATAACATCTTTAAAAGTAGTCGAAGTAGATGAATTAATTAAATTATTAATTTTAAATAAATATTGCTTTGATAAATCAGTATTATTAATCTCAAATACTACTAATAAACTAGCATCTTCTCCACCTTTTAATACAAAAGGATTAAAAACATCACCAATATCATTAAATCTATTTGAATAATTAAATGATGGAAGTAATAATTCATCACCTATTTTTAATCTAAATGTATTTCTATTAATATTTTGATTTATACGAGTTTTATTACTAACAAATACATCAACTAAAATATAATGTTTACCATTTGAGATAATTACATTATTTTTATCTGCTTGTGTTATATAACTTGAGTTTATTTTAAAAAACAAAGATGAGGCATTAACAACTTGATTTTCTTTATAGCTTTCTTTATAAACATTTAATTTATTAAATAAGAATAATGATAAACCAAGAACAATTATGGAAGAAGTTCCTATAACAAATACTTTATTTTCTAATACAAAATATTTAGTTAATCTTAGTACTTTTCTAAAAAATCTGGCTATTTTATATGTATCATTACCAATTGTAACTTCTACTTCTTCATTATCAGATGTGTCTATTTGTAATTCTTCTAAATCTTTTTTAAAATCAAACTGTTTTAAATTAAATCCAAGAGTTCTTCCTAAAATAATAAATAGCATTATAACTTGAGGAATAATTACTATTATACTTATATCCCTCATCGCTCTTATACTTTCAACGTCAATTGAAGTTTCTTGAAGTCCTAAAAAAACACTACGTATATATACAAAGAAGAATATAAGAACTAAATAATACATAAATACAAATAGATATAACTTATTACTCTTTTGCTTCATAGTCATTATATAATAGATTATAAATGTGACTATAACAGCTACTATTGTTGCAATAAAAAGAGTAGAGGATACATATGTACTAGCCATATTATTGGTATTTACATATAAAAGTGTTTTTGCATAATTACTAAAAAATGAATATATACTAAATGATTTTGATAAAATATATATTAATAAAACAAAAAGAATGGCATGAATAAGCCTAAAATGTTTAATTAAAAATGCATATGGTTTTTTAATTACCATTCTAACCAACTCCTACTATAAGAATTATATCATGATAATAAAAAAAAGACTACATTTTTAGTCTCTTTTATAATATATCATTTGTCCTGGTGTCAAATAAATAGTATCATTACTATTAATTATGTCATTTTCTTTTACATTAAATATTTCACTAATTCCTTTAAGAGTATCTCCTTCTTTAGTAATATAATAACTTACATTTTTTTTAGGAACTAATATAGTTTGTCCAGGATATATGTAATCATCAATATTTAATCCGTTTAATTCTGCAAGCAATTTAGTATTAACATTATAATCTTTAGATATTTGATATAATGTATCTCCTTTTTTTATTTCATATGAATCATAGAAAGGACTATATACAATATTTTCCATATTTATCACCTAAAGTATTATATGTAATTATTATTTAAGTGTTATTTTTATATCTACATTTTTATACCAGTATTACTTTTTGAATCTGAAACAGCTTTTTCCAATTTTTCTTGTCTTTCAAATGCTTTTACTTTCATTTGTCTAACTAATTCTGAATATTCTAACTGACTATAATTTTCTGGAATGTCATCTGTTGTTGAAACAAAATCTCCAAATTCCCATACTGCAAATTGGCCATTATTTCTTGCTTCTATTAGTTGATCAAATCCATCAAAATGTATTGTTACTCCTTCTGGTGTTTTCTCTTCACTTTTTTTTGCTTCAATAAATTTCATATATTGCCTCCAATTAAATTCTAACATAATTATTATTGATATTCAATTACTTGCATTCTTAATCAATCTATGAATTACACATTTATTTTATTATTATTTATTATATACAAATATAGTATTATTACTATTAAATGTTAATTCATAATTATAAAATATTATTCTACTACCATTTAATGGTTCATATTTATAAAAATTATCTTTATATTGATAGTAAATAGCATTATCTTTTTCTTTAATTATTTTATTTTCATTATTATTTATTTTTATATTTAAAATATTATTTTCATTAAAACTTTTATACATACCATCACTTGAATACGTATAATTTGAATTACTATTATTTATTTTAAATTTATCTACTTTATATAAAGATTTACTACAAGTTACAAATTTTCCATCTTCATATTTTACATATCCTTTTTCATTATTTCCAATAATAGTAGTTTTTTTCTTTTTTACATCTATTTCATAAAGAATAGAAAATTTATTATCAAATATATATAATTTATTTTTAACATTACCAACTATATAAGAATCAAAATCTATATTATGCTTTAATTCTATTACTTCACTTTTTAATGTTTCCAGATTTAAACTAGTTAATTTTGTATATTCATGCTCTTCATCATTATTTGCCATATATATTGTATTATCAATTATATAAGCTAGACTATTATCATATTTATCGTTCTTAAACAATTCTACATTATTATAATAAT
This sequence comes from uncultured Mycoplasmatota bacterium, assembly GCA_946413985.1. GTDB lineage: Bacteria > Bacillota_I > Bacilli_A > RF39 > UBA660 > CAG-1000. Next base: position 85,989 of record CAMKMS010000001.1, on the reverse strand, counting down.
TACCATTCATTACTTTATAACCTTTGTAATTCCATAAAGCAACATATTCATTCTTTTCTAAATTATTATAATATGTAAAATCTTTAGATGGCTTTTGTAATTCAACAGTCTCTTCTTTATATATATCTAAAATAGAAGAATCTATCAAATTATAATCCATATAAACTCCATCATAATAACATAATGGATATGTTTTATAATTATTAATTGTTGGATAAATACATTTAGTTTTTTCATCTTCTAAAATATCTATTTTACTAATCATTGTTTTTTTAAAAGATCTTTTTTCATATATATCAAAATTATATACTTTATCATTATCAGTTATTTCAAAATAAAGCCTCTTATTTCTATAAACTGTTTTAACATTGAAATTATCTATTTTATAACTAATAGAATAATTTGAAAATCTGTATTTAAAAATAACTATAATGAAAAAAATAGATAATAATATTAATAACCATTTCTTCATATACTTCACCTATATAAATTATACAATAATAAAAAATAAAAAACTAGTTTTCTAGTTTTTTATAAAGCTCCATTCTTTTAAAAATGAAATAGTATCATCTCTACTCATATATCCACTTCTATAATTCTTGATCTTATTATTTTCAATTGTAAATGAAAATGGAACACTACCAGTAAACTCACTTATATCAAATGAATTCATTAGTTTTGAATAAGCATCACTATCTTGTTTTTGTAATGTATCTATTTCAAAAAAGTATAAATTTATATCATATTTACTAGCTAATTTTGATATAACTGGATAATACTCTTGGCAATGACTACAATAAGATGCTCCAAATACTGTTAGAACTTCTTTATTATTCGTAATGTCATTATACCAATCATCAACACTTCTTTCTTTATAATTTATTACTTTTCCATTTAATGAAATAACTACAATTCCAAATACAATTATTACAAATAATCCAATAATAACAAAAATAATATTATTTTTTTTCATTCAAGTACCTCTTTAATAATTTTATTACATTTGGTACTTTTTATCAATAAAAAAAGGTTTATTTACAAACCTTTTTTCCTTTTACAGTTCTTGTTTTTCCAGTAGCAGTCCATCCAGATAATTCTTTAGAAGTACTCCATTTATAACTATATGATGAAGTAGAAGTCTTAGTAACTTTTGCTTTTACTTTATCTGTTTTATATAATTTACATTTATCTCCTTCTAAAACATATCCTTTATATTTTGAACAATCTTTATCTGTATATGTTTCACTAACTACTTTATAACATTTAGTTCCGCTTAATGTATAAGTACTATCAGTACATTTATAGTATGTTTTTCCAGCAATAACTTGATAACATTTTAAGTTTGCTCCGCTTCCTTCTTGAACATCAGTTCCTTTTGGACAACTATAAGTATTTGTAGTTTTTTTACATTTCTTTCCATCTAGTGTGTATCCACTATATTTATTACAATTGTAAGTTGTTGTAGTTTTCTTACATTTATTTCCATCTAATGTATATCCACTATATTTATTACAATTATATGTTGTAATTTCTTTAATACATTTCTTTCCACTTAATGTATAACCATCATATTTCTTACAATTATATACTGTTTTTGTACATTCATCATCATATTCTACTTCAACATCTTTACAATCTTGAACTTGAACAGTTTCATAACATGTATCACAAGTTGTTGTTGATTTTCCACGTACAATTGTAGTTTTACAATTACATGAATATGGATTCTTAACAGTTCTTGTTGTACATCTTGTTTCAGTTTTAACTTTAGTACAAGTATATTTTACTTTTTCTGGTGTTGCATCTTTTGTATCTGTAGTTACAACAGGTGTTGCCATTTTAACATCAGTTGATGTTACTGGTGTAGCATCTTTTGTATCAGTTACAGGTGTTACAACTGTTTTTAATAAATTATATTTTGCATCTTCTGTAATTAATTTTGCATCTTGAGTTAAAGTTTTCTCTCTTGTTTTAGTTACAAGAGCACTCTTAGTATCTTCTAATACCATTTTATAACAGTATTTACCTTTTAAAGAATACTTCTTATCACAACTATATTTTACTTTAGTTCCTGATACTAATTTCTTAAATTGATATTCTGTTACTTTTTCATAAGAACATTTCTTAGTTCCACAATTACAATCACATTTAACTCCATTATTTGGACAATAAACATGACATCCTAATGTTTTAACAGTGAAGTTAGATTCTTTTCCACAAACTAAGTTTGTTTTTAGTTCATATCCTAAATCTCCTTCAAGTTTAGTAATACTTACATAAGATTCTGTTTTATTACAAGCATTTCCATCTTGATCAACAAATGGTAAGACAAGATTTAATCTTTCCATTTCTTCAAGTGTTAATTTAACACTTTCACCACTTACTGTTGGTAATTTATCATTAGTGAAATAACTTTCACCAGCTTCTTGCATATATTTAATATTTTCTCTAAATACATTACTATAGAATGGAGTCATATTAACATTAGGAATTTTCTTTTGGAATAACCAAATTAATATAAATATAAATATAGCAGCAAATATAATTTTTACTAATAGATCTAAAACACTAAATCCATTTTTCTTCTCATTACTATACATAATCAAAACCCCCTAAAAATTAATAAGTTTTACTTAATGTTTGTCTATGATCGTATTTCCATGATAATGCTTCAAATAATACTTCATAATAATCTTCAAGCCAAGAATGTGTTTCAACATCCATTCCACCAAGTTTAGCACCTATATGATTCCAAGCACCTGTTTCTAAAGCTGTTTGTAAATCATTAACAGAAATTAATTCTTCTTCTCCTGTTTCATAATTTTTACAGCCTTTAATACAAACTGGTTTCTTTTCTGATAAATGCCATTCTCTTGCTGTAGTATTATATGGTTCAATTGTTGTAATAAATAACAAATATTTCTTATCAGAGTCCATTAGATGTGGATTTACATCTCCATACATACCTTGTAAGAACCATTCTTTATTGAATTTTAATCCAAGACATGCAATTGCATCTTGTACTTGTTCATCATCATGTTCATTTAAAGCATATACTAATTTATCATAAATTACATCATAAGATTTAACAAATTCTGATTCAGGACTTCCATCAACAAATAATAAATGAGATGGGAAGTATTCATAATGATCATTTACATTTGATCCAATATTAACAACCATTTCAGTTAATATATTTGTATAATCATCTAATGTTGTTCCATTCATAAATTGATTACCATTTTGATCAATTGGTAATACACCATTCATAACTCTAATTGTATTAGCAATATTTTCTGGTGTAATTAATTGTCTTTGTTGTGGTGTTAATGAACTATTATTTGCAAAATAATTATCATAAATGTATTGAGCTCTTGCATTTACTTGTTCATCATCTTCTACATCAAAGAATGTACCATATTCACCAAGCACTAATTGTTGTGGTGCAGGTGTTGCAGTATTTGATAAAGTTATTACTGGTACTTGAACTGGCTCTGCAGTTGGTGCAACTGTTGGAACAGCTGTTGGTACTGCTGTTGGTACTGCTGTTGGTTCAGCTGTTGGTTCCATTGTTGGTGCAACTGGTACAACAGGTGTTACTACAGGTGTTTCTTTTACTTCAGCAACTTTCTTTGTAATAACAGGTTCTTCAACTTCCTCTACAGTTTCTGTTCTAGCTTCAAGATAACTTCTGATTTTTTTATTTAAACAACCAGAATGAACAGTAATACCTGCTAATGCAGTTACTAAAGCTAATTCAACAGCAACACTTCTTTTTGCATTTTCTTTTCTTGCAACTTTTCTAGAATCTGTCATTTCTTCATCGTCATCATCTAATTCTTCATCTTGCAATAGTTCAGGAGCAACATCTTCTAATATATGATATTTATAATTTATGTTTTTTCTAAGATTAATTGCTTCAGTACGAATTATTTCAGCATTTTCTTCATCAACATCATTATGAAGTCTTATAGCTGCTTTCATATCTTTAACTAATTCATTAAGAATTGTAACTCCTGCTCCCTCTATTTTTTTTTCAGCATGTTTAGCTTTTAATGATTCATATATGTCTTTACATATATCTTTAGTTTCTTCTACTAATTCATTTTTCATAATTTTACCCCCTTTGAAAAAAGTGATTAGATTATACCACAATATGCGAAAAAAGTCAAACTTTTGTTCATTTTTTCATACATATGGATTAACTAAACGTGTTTTATTATAGCAAAAAAAAAGGATTAGTCAACCTTTTTGATTATTTTTTCTGATTAAATTAACTAATTTTGTCTCAAAAATAGTAATTATTAATAATCCAAAGTATATTATAGGTTTCAATATATTTTTAAAAATAAAAATGCTATTAATATATTTTTCTGAGCCATCAGTGTAGTTATAACCATTCAAAATAATACTTGAAAGAATAAAACTATTAAAAATTCCAAGTAAAATCACTATTATTAATTTACTAATTCTTATATTATTATGCTTACTATTATAATTATAAACACATGGCACTAATAAAAATATTAAAACCATAGTAGAAATTAAATAGTATAAACCAAAAATAGTATTCTCAACTTTCAAATATATAATGAATTCTATAAATGAAAAAATAATATAAAGAAATGTTAAAATATATAAGCTAATTTTTTTATACTTAAACATACTACACCTCATAATAATTATACCACAATAACCTTGTCTTATTAAACAATAATATGTTATTATTAAAAGGGAGACTTACATATGAAAGATCATGATACATTTTCAAAATTTATTCAAAATGGTAATTTTAGTCAAGAAAAAATTGATGAAATAAAAGACTATTATGATGTATCAGATAAACAATTAGTAAGAAAGACTTTTAAATTTTTAAATTCTGAAATTGGTGATATAAAAAATAACATCTTTTTTGAATTAATCATTACTAATGGTGTCAATTTTTTATTTCAAATATGTAATAATACAGAATTTAATGAAGACGACGTTATTATAAATAGAAAAAGAATTAAAAAAACAAGAGAAGCACTTTTAGCAAATGCTAATAAATTTAATAATCAAGTATTTATGGATGCAGCTAATAAAATGGATGAAATAATACTTGATAAAAATATAAACTTAGATGATTTAAAAAATTTATTAATACGATTAATTGAAAGAAAAGAAGAAATTAATATAATTAAAAAACTATTAAATACAAATAAAGGTGTACTATTAATAAATAAAAACGATATATTTGACTATATATTTAATTTGGCACTTTATGCTATAAAAAATAATACATGTGATATTTATTATTATATATCTCTTTTAAAAGTATTCTATACATCAAACATTAATAAAAAAGAATATGTAGAAAAACTAAATGAAGTTTCAGATGAAACAAATCTTTTTGCAAATGAAATATATATGATTCTATTTGGAGTTAAAAGAGGTTTAAAGCCTGAGGAAATAATAAATAAATATGGAATAATTACTGATTTTAGTAAACCAAATATTCATATTCCAAGTGATTCATACTATGATGAATTTATACTTACTATAGACGGAGAAAAAACAAAGCTAAGAGATGATGGAATTAGTATAAAAAAAGATGGTGAAAACTATATTGTAGGTATTCATATTGCTGATCCAACTACAATAGTAAAACCACAATCCAGAGAAGATTTAATTGCTAAAAATAATTATAAATGCTTATACAATCCTAAAACAAGTTTGTTTTCTAAAGAATTAGAAAGACAATTATCTCTTTATCAAAATGAACCAAGAAATGTTATTTCAATGTATGTTACTATTAGCAAAAATGGTGATATTATTAATTATTATATAACTGAAAATGTTATCAAAGCATCTTATAATCTTAGTTATCAAAAATGTAATAATTTATTTATTACAAAAGATAATTTATTATCACCACCATTATATGATTTATATGATGTTGCAAGTATTTTAGATAGTAAAAATCCATTAAAAAAGGAGTACTGGCGTAAAAAAGAAAATCTATCTAATGAAAAAGAATTAAAAACAAGTAAAGGTGATAAGATTGTTTCTGAATTAATGGTATTATATGGTGTATTAATAGCTACAATAATGTGTGATAAATCTTTACCTTATACATATAGAATAAATGATCCATCTTATATAAAAAATCTTATTAAATCAATGAAAATAGAGTTAGATGAAAGTACAAAAAAAATAATAGATAATATATATATGGATAGTAAATACTCTATTTATCCAAGATATCATAATGGATTACATGTTCCAATATATTCACATTCTACTGATTCTTTAAGAAGATATCCCGATTTATATAATTTGTACTTACTGCATTCATTTTATTTTAATGATTTGAAAATGAATTTCAAGCAAGATGAATTTGAAGAATTGGTTTCATATTTTAATCAAAGAAATATAGAATTATCACTTATGAAAAGTGAGTACCAAAGAGCGCTAGTATTAAAAAAAGCTAAAACCCAACTTTAGCTCTTTTTATTTTTAATAATATTTTTCTTAAGATGTCAAATGGTATAACTAAAAAAGCAACAATTATCATTATTTCAAATTCATAAATAGTTAAACCAGTAGTCCTAAATAATTCACCACCAAAGTATATTAGTATTATTTGAACAACCATAATAAATGTAAATATAATAATAAATATTTTATTTTTAAATAATCCATAAAAAGTATTAATATGTGAAGTTCTTGCATTAAATGCATTAAATATATCTATAAAAATGAATAATCCAAAAAATGCTGTCATCATATATTTATCACTTATATTAGTTTTATATATTTCATTTATAAAATTTGATTTCAAAAACCATACACTAATTATCATTGAGAATAATCCATCAAAAAATATTTGATTTTTCATATATGAATTAATAATATTTGTATTTTTATTTTTAGGTAACTCATTCATATATTCAATAAATGCTGGTTCAAAAGAAAATGCAAGTCCAGCGAAAGTATCCATAACCATATTAACCCATAATACTTGAATAACTGTTATTGGGGATAATACTCCTATAAATGGACCAATTATACTCAGCATTACTGAACACAAGTTAACACTCAATTGAAATACAACATATTTTCTTATACTTTTAAATATTGTTCTTCCATATAGAATTGCAACAGCAATAGAAGATATATTATTATCAATTATTACTATATCACTTGTTTCTTTTGCAACTTCACTTCCACTTCCCATCGAAAAACCGACATCACTTCTTTTTAGAGCAGGTGCATCATTTACTCCATCTCCAGTCATACCAACTACTAAATCTAATTCTTTACTAATTTTAACAAGCCTGTTTTTATCTTCAGGTAAACTTCTACTTAATACTTTTAAATTAGGTAGTATTTTTTTAATATCTTCATCATTCATTCTATTAAATTCTTCACTCGTTAATACAATATCATTTTCACTATCTATTATCTTTAATTCTTTTGCAATAGACTCTGCTGTTTCTTTAGCATCACCTGTTACCATTATAATATCTATACCTGCTTTTTTTATAAGATTAACTGCTTCATAAGCATCTTTTCTTATTTTATCTTTTAATACTAAAAAACCAACTAAAGTAAGATTTTCAAAATCATCTTTTTTTGACATAGCAAGTGTAATAATTCTATTACCTTTTTTAGTTATATTATAAATATAATTATTGATATCTTTTTTATCTAAAAGAATTTTTTCTTTTCCATTTTCATCTAAATATCTTGTTACTTTATTAATTAATACTTCATAAGCGCCTTTATAAAAAGTTGTTTGATTATTATAGTTTGTTGTTACACTTGAATACTTTAATTTACTATTAAATATTTTTTTATTTAAAATTTTATATTTGTTTTTATTATCAGAATTAATAAATTCTAGTATTGCTTTATCAGTTATATTGCCACCTTCAACTTTATTATTAATAAAAAATGATTCATTGTTATAAATCATTGATTGATATAAAATATCATAATTGTTTTCTATATTATTATATTCTTTTAATGTTGGACTAATATATTTAATTACTTTTAATTTTCCTTCTGTTAATGTTCCTGTTTTATCAGTAAATAAAACATTTAATGATCCTGATGTTTCAATACCAACTAATTTTCTTACTAATACATTCTTTTTAAGTAATCTTTTCATATTAGATGATAATACTAATGTTATCATCATAGGTAATCCTTCTGGAACAGCCATTACAACTACTGCAACACATAGTGTTAATGCATATAATAAATGTGGTAATATTATACTCTTATTGAGTAAAACACTAAAATCATAATTATATGGAACTAATACAGCATTATACATATATGATATAAAAACTAATAATGCTCCTATATATCCAAATAAACTAATTATTTTAGCAAGTCTAGTTAATTTTTCTTTTAATGGGCTTGGAGCATTTTTTTCTTGTATATCATCTGATATTTTTCCATAAAAAGTATTCTTTCCAACTTTTTTAACTATCATTAAAGCTTTTTTGTCTAGAACAACACTACCTTTATATACATGTGATCCGATTTCTTTTAATTTTTCTTTACTTTCTCCACTAAGCATACTTTCATCTGTTGAACATTCTCCATTTATAATAATACCATCGGCTGGGATTCTATCACCACTTTCTAGAATTACAATATCACCGACTACTACTTCATCAATATCAACAATTTCTTTTTTATTATTTCTAATTACTTTTATTTGAATATGATTATTTTCTTCAGATAATTTTTCAAATGCTTTTTCACTACCATATTCAGATATTGCAGATATAAAAGATGCTAAAAACACTGAAATAGCAATTCCAATTGTTTCATATATATTAGAGTTTCTAAATAAAAAAAGAATTTTTATACAAAGAGCAATTAAAAGCATTTTAATAATTGGATCATTTAAAGATTCAAAAACTAATTTTAAAAATGAATTTTTCTTTCTTATTTCTAATTTATTAGAGCCATATTTTTTTCTACTATTTATTACTTCTTCACTACTAAGTCCAGTTTTATAATTAGTATTCATATTATTCCTCTATTTAATATTATTCATTTTTATTTTTTTTAATTACTATTATTTAAATATTTTTGTCTTTATGATAGAATATCTTATATAGAGGTTTAGATATGAAAAAAATGAATAGAATTGATAAAAATAATTATTATTTAGATATAGCAGAAGCAGCACTTGAAAGATCTACATGTATAAGAAGAAAATGGGGTTGTGTTATAGTAAAAGATGATGAAATAATATCAACTGGATATAATGGCGCTCCAAGAGGAAGAAAAAATTGTAGTGATATAGGGACATGTATTAGAGAAGAATTAAATATTCCAAGAGGAGAAAGATATGAATTGTGTAGAAGTGTACATGCAGAACAAAATGCAATAATATCAGCTTCTCGAAAAGATATGATAGGTGCTACTTTATATGAAGTTGGAGTAGATGCTAAAACACATGAATATGTAGAAAATGCAATGCCATGTGCTATGTGTAAAAGATATATTATTAATAGTGGAATAACTAAAATGATATTTAGAGATAGTAAAGATAAATATAGGGAAATAGATGTTCAAGTATTAATAGATAATGATGATAGTTTAAATGGTACGAAAGGATACTAAAATGACATTAGATATAATTATTTACGTTAATAATTTAGAAAAGACAATAGAATCTTTATATAACAAAATAGAAGATGAATTAAAAGATATTAAATACAATATTATATTTGTAGATAATTCTTCAACTGATAAAACTTTAGATTTATTAAAAAATATACAACAAAAAAACGACTTATGTATAAAAATTATTAGTCTTTCTAAAAAATTTGATAAAGATACATGTATATATACTGGTCTTTTACATACAAAACATCAATTAGTTTGTATATATAATTTAGATGATAATATTCAATTATCACAAATTTCTAAAATGTATGATTACATTACTAAACATAAAGAATATGACCAAGTATGTTTACAAACAAACTATGACGAGAAAAGCTTTATAAAGAAAACTAAACTAAAACTATTTAATAAACTATATGGTTTAAAATATGACAGTAGTATTATGTATTCAAGAATAATGAAAAGAAACGTTGTAAATGCAATTATTGAATATACAAAAATAAAACCATTTTCATTATATACTTTTCATGAAATAGGTTTTAATACTTATTATATGAAAACAGATATTAATAAATTGGAAGATATTAATTATCAAAAATTATTATCTTATTCAAATAATAAAAATATAATATTTAATACAATTAATTTAGTATTATTAACTATTACATTTATATATTTATTGTTGACTATTCTAGAAATATTTACTGTTAATAATAATGTATTATTAATATTTATTCTATTAACAAATTCACTAAATATATTCTTACATACAATATTTAATAAAAAGAAAGATAAAACATATTTCTTAATAAAAGAAAAAGTAGGATTTGAAGAAGATGTATTATAAAAAGATCTTAAAACTAAGATCTTTTTTAATCATTTAATGTTATATGACTCTGTGCATTTATAGATAGGTCTGAAAACTTTTTATGTTTATACAATACATATGCTGCTGCACCTATCATAGCAGCATTATCTGTGCAATATTTTTTTTCAGGCATATGCATTTCTACACCAATTTCATCACACATATCTTTAAGAGAATTTCTAATAAATGAATTAGCAGCAACTCCTCCACTTAATAAGAAAGTTTTAATATTATATTGAAGAAGTGCCTTTTTTGTTTTATCAACCAAATGAGATGTAACACAATTTTGAAAAGAACAAGCTAAATCATTTTTGTTTATTTCATGTCCTCTTTGATGTTCATTATGAACTAAATTATTACAATGGCTCTTAATACCACTAAAACTGAAATTAAATGATTCATCATTCATAATTTGTGGCATTTTATAAGTTGGTTTACCACTTTGAGCATATTTTTCAACATTTGGTCCACCTGGATAAGGTAAATCAAGTATTCTTGCTACTTTATCATATGCTTCTCCAATAGCATCATCTAAAGTAGATCCAAGATATTTAAAACTATCTTCACTTTCCATTAATATTAAATCAGTATGACCTCCACTAACAATAAGCGAAATTAATGGATAACTAAGTTTGTTTCCAATCATATTTGCATATATATGACCCATCATATGATTTGTTGCTATTAAAGGTTTATTATAAATAAAAGAAAGAGCTTTAGTTGCTTCAACACCAACAAGTAAACTCCCAAGTAATCCAGGAGCATATGTACAAGCAAAAGCATCCATATCAGATAAACTCATATTAGCTTTTTCTAAACATTCATTAATTACCATAGTTATGTTTTCAAGATGAAGTCTACTTGCGACTTCAGGAACAACCCCACCATATTTAGTATGTACATCTATTTGTGAATTAATGATAGTAGCAACGTCTTCATAACCATTTTTAATTATACTTACACTTGTTTCATCACATGATGATTCAACTGCTAGAATATAAACATCCTTCATTACTTCACCTTCTCCATAATAATTGCAGTATCTTCTCCATAATATCTTTCACGCAAACTGATTTCGGTAAAACCTAATTTTGTATATAATCTTAATGCTTCATCATTATGTTCATTAACTTCTAACATAATACGACTATAATCTTCTTTTTCAATAACTTCATTCATTAAAGAAGTAGCAATCCCTTTACGTCTTTCTTCTTCATTAACAAATAAATTCATAATATCAAGGACACCATCAACTAATCTAATTTCTAAATAACCTAATACTTTTTCACCATCCATAAAATTATAAACTGCATCAGTATCATTTAGTATTTCTTTACTTATCATGTTCCACCTCAATCTTTTTTACATAATTTGCGCTAACATGATGTGGATCTTCACTTTTATTGTTTTTTAAATATTCTATAATTAAATCAACATCCAGTTTATTTTCAACTACTGGATAGTCTTCATTATCTATAGTACTATAATACTCATCAACAATTACTTTATTATTTTCATCCATAGCACAAATATAATACCCTTTATTATCTTCTATTACAGATTTTCTTTTTCCACCAGGATTACTAATTAGATATGCTTTTAAACTAGAAATAGTATTAATGTCAATATTTAATGCAAAAGCCATTGTTTTTGCAATTGAAAGACCTATTCTAATTCCAGTAAAACTACCTGGACCATTTACAACTATTATTTTATTTAAATCTTTAACATCTAGATTATTTTCTTTAAATAAACTCTCAATTAAAGGCATAGTATAAATAGAGTGACTATATTCACTCTCTTTTGTCTTGATATATAATGTATCATTATTCTTAAGTGCTACAGTAATTAACTCATCATGAGTATCAATAAATAGAATCATACTTCCACCTGCCTTCCGAAATATTATACAACTATTTTTAATTGTGTCAATTATGACCAAAGGTCATTTTTGTATTCGTTGTCTTTTATTAATGAATTTATATAATTTTGTACACTTTCTTTGTCTTCTTTATATGTAACTCCAACCCATTTTGCAATAGTTGGTTCAATATATACATTTAGTAATTTTTCATTTAAAGCCTTAGAAATTACATCTGGTATTAAATATTCTACCTTAGCTAAATCATTATTTTTTAAAAAATCATCAAAGTTTTTTTCAATATAATCAAAGAAATTTGCTGGAAATACAATCATATTCATTGATACTAAATCATTTTCTGATATTACAAAACTATCTTTTCCTGAAAGAGGAGAGGCTTCTATTTTGCCATCCTTTGTTTCAATACTACTTTCTATTATTTCTAATAATTTTCCATCTTCCATTTTAAGAAGCCCTCTTTTTACTGCTCCATTTTCTGTTAATGTATTATTAACTTTGTATCCAATAATAGCTATATCCTTTTCATTCATATTCATAAAATCACTTGCTACTTTAAATGCATCTCTTCCATAAAAATCATCAGCATTAATAATAGCAAATTGCTCATGAACCTTGTTTTTTGCACATAATATAGCATGTGCTGTTCCTAGAGGCTTAACTCTTTCTTCTGGAATAATATACTTCTTATCAACATTATCATTATTTTGAAAAACATATTCTACCTTTATATGATCTTCTACTCTTTTTCCAACTGTTTCTCTAAATAAATCATAGTTTTCTTCTTTAATAACAAATACAACTTTATTAAATCCAACTTTTATTGCATCAAATATTGAATAATCAATAATATATTCTCCATTTGGTCCAAATTTTTCTGTTTGTTTTAAACCTCCGTATCTACTTCCCATTCCAGCAGCAAGTATAATTAATGTTTTTTCTTTCATATTCACTCCTTTTTTACTAAAAAGAGATTACAATTGTGTAATCTCTTATTCATCTTTTTTACTTTCTTTCTTTGAATCGTCTTTAGAATCTTTTTTTGAATCTTCTTTTACTTCTTTTTTTGTTTCATCTTTTGATTCTTTTTTATCTTCTTCTTTAATTTTATAATTGCTATTAGCTTCAACTAAATCTTCTATTTCTTCTTTAGTAATAGTTTCTTTTTGAATTAAAGCATTAGCAAGTATTTCAATTAATTTTTTCTCACTAGAGACTATCTTCTTTGCTTCTTTATAACATTCATCAATAATTTTTTTAACTTCTTGATCTATTAATAATGCAACTTGATCTGAGAAATTCTTAGTTTGATTATAATCTCTTCCTAAGAAAACACTTTCACTTTGATGTTCAAATTGCATTGGTCCAAGAGAACTCATACCATACTCTGTAACCATACTTCTTGCAATTTTAGTTGCTCTTTTAAAGTCATCACTAGCACCCGTAGATATTTCATGCATATATGTTTCTTCACTTGCACGACCTGATAATAAAGTAATAATTTGTTCTTTTAATTCTTTTTCTGTATATACTAGTGTTCTTTCCTCTTTTGGTAACATTTGAGTATAACCACCTGCTACACCACGAGGAATAATTGTTATTTTATGAACTTCTTCTCCATTAGGAAGAACTATTCCACTAACAGCATGTCCAGCTTCATGATATGCAACAATTTTCTTTTCATAGTCACTTACTTTTCTACTTGTTTTAGCAGGACCCATAAGAACTCTATCACTAGCTTCATCTATTTCTTCCATTGTTATTGATTCTTTATTACGTCTTACTGCTAAAAGTGCAGCTTCATTAAGTAAGTTTTCAAGATCTGCTCCACTATATCCTGGAGTACGACTAGCAATAAATTTTAAATTAACATTATCATCTAATATTTTATTCTTAGCATGTACTTTTAATATTTCTTCTCTTTCTTTAACATCTGGTTTTCCAACAGTTACTTGTCTATCAAATCTTCCTGGTCTTAAAAGCGCTGGATCCAATACATCTGGTCTATTTGTAGCAGCAATTATTATAATTCCTTCATTTTCACCAAATCCATCCATTTCACTTAATAATTGATTTAATGTTTGCTCTCTTTCATCATGTCCACCACCAAGTCCAGTTCCTCTTTCTCGTCCAACTGCATCTATTTCATCAATAAATATTAAACATGGTGCGGTTTGTTTTGCTTGTTGGAACATATCTCTAACACGAGATGCTCCTACACCAACAAATAATTCGACAAAATCAGAACCACTAATATAGAAGAACGGTACTTTTGCTTCACCAGCAACAGCTTTGGCAAGTAAAGTTTTTCCTGTTCCTGGAGGACCAACTAATAATACTCCTTTTGGAATTCTTGCTCCCATTTTTGTAAACTTCTTTGGATTTTTTAAGAAATCAATTAACTCTTGAACTTCTTCTTTTTCTTCTTTTAATCCAGCTACATCTTTAAATGTTTTAGTTCCACCTTCTTCTGATAATTTTGCTCTACTTTTACCAAAATCAAAAGTTCCTTTACCAGCACTTCCTAATTTTGATAACATTAAATAAAACAAGACTCCAATTAATAAAAGTGGTACTACATTTATTACTATTGATAACCAATCTATATTTTCGGTATTTGATACAGTCTTAACATTATGTTCTTCAGCTGTATTATAAATAGTTGATATTAAAGTATCAGTATATGGTACTGTAGCTTTAAACTTTTCATTTTTATCATAATTTTTTAGTTTACCAGTAATAATGTATACACCATATGCATTTTTAGGAGTAATATTTATTTCACTTACATTATCATTATTTAATTCATTAACTAATTCTGTATAGTTTAATTCATTTACTTTATTTCCTAATGTATTAGTAAATATTAGTGAAAAAACTATTACAGTAATAAGTAATAAATAAGGTAAATAATTAACATTTCTTTTAGTTTTTTTAATATTCATAGTGTCCGCCTTTCTAATAATACCTAAGTATTATATCATACTTTTCATCATTTTTCTTATCATATTTTGATTTTTTTAATCCAGGAATCCATACTATATTATCTTCAGCATCAAGTACAACAGGCCATATATCTCTTTCAGATACTTTTATTTTCTCATTGATAAAAATATCACTAACTTTTTTTCTTCCATTCATTCCTTTGATATGTATTCTATCCCCATCTCTTCTATTTCTAACATATAAAGGTAGTTTAATTTCTTCACTATTCAATTTTAAAGTATAATTTGAATTATCATAATTAGTTGTTACTACTTCAATAATTTTTCCATTTGGAAGATTTACTTTATCATTTATTTCTATTTCATATTCATCTTCCACATCTTCATCATAATCAAAAGAAATTTCATTATATGATTTGATTACAACAACACTATTTGGTAAATGAATAATACTATTAGATTTATTTGACTTTATTAGATCAAATATTAAATCTACATGAGCATCCCCAATTATTAATAAATCATCTCCATATATTTTTTCTAAAATAGAATATATAATTTTAACTTGTATAATATGATCTAATTCATTAAATTTATCTATATCCAAAGATCCATTTAAGAATACTTTATTAAAACTATTTTCAGCTTCTTTATCAATATAATTGTTATATTCCATTAATGTTTCACTAAATTTTATAAACTTTTTATGAACATTTGGATTCTCATTTTTTAAAAAAGGTAAGACAATATGTCTATATCTATTTCTAGTATGAAAATCTTCATTATTTGTTGAATCAATATAATATTTTATATTATTTTCTTCATTATATTTTAAAATATCATCTTTTGTTATTGTATAAAAAGGCCTCACAATTTTATAATTTCCTTTATTAACAATTTTATTAAATCCACTATATCCTTTTAATGTAGAACCTCTTACTATTCTCATTAATATTGTTTCAATTAAATCATCAGCATGATGTGCAGTCATTAAAAATGATGCATTATAATTATTTATTAATTCATCGAAAAAGTTATATCTTATACTTCTTGCTTCATTTTCGAAATTGTCATCACCCCATTGATTAATAGTAATGCATTCAAAAATAATATCATTGTCCCTACAATAACTTCTTACATATTCTTCTTCTTCATCACTTTCATTTCTTTGTTTATGATTAATATGAGCACAAATAATTCTAATATCTATTTTCTTTTTTATTTGTAAAAGCATATGTAACAAAGCCATTGAATCTGGTCCACCTGATATTCCAGCAACAATAGCGTCTTCTTTTTTTAATCCTATACCATTCAAAATAAAATTAAATACTTCTTCCATGTTAACCTTTCTAGTCAACGATTTTAATAATTATTTCATCATCCTTTGAATATAAGAATTTTTCTCTAGCATATTTTGCCATATACTCTGGATCTTTTAATTTATTAATTTCGTCTTGTAATTCTTCTTCTTTTTCAAGTTTTTCATTATATGTTATATTTAATTTTTCTATTTCTTTTTTGGTTTTTATGATTTGAGACGTATATGAAAAACTTGAAGTCACAAAAACTATACTAGCTATTATAAGACTAATACCTAAAAAAGTCACTCTAAATTTTGTCTTTGTACTCATTTTTTTCATATTCGACTCCATTCTTATTACAATTATAATAATAGGCTAAATTAAATACAATGACATCGATTTATTTTGACATAATATTTGTAAATTTTTTATAGAATAAGAAGAAAGAAAGAATAGTAATTAACAAAAAATAAATATTTATTACTCCACCATTTATTATATACAGCATTTTAAAAAATAATATAATTACAATTAGACAAAAAATATAAGAATTAAAAAAACAAATAATCTTTTTTCCATAATAAAAATATTTATAAAATCGAACATAAATATATGAAATTATTATTCCATATATAAATGAAAATATAAAAGATAATAATTGTTCTTTTATGTCTATCATTTAAACAATCTTTTTATAATAGATTCACTATCAATCTTTTTCGATTCTTCTAAATAATTAATTGAATCTATTTTTCCTTTTATAGATAATGATCCTTGAAATGTATCTAATTTAATTAATTCTAAATTATTTCCTTTTATTAATATTGGACCCATTATACTATCTACAAAAAATTCTTTTTCATCAAAACTATTTAGTTTTTTTACTCCAGTTAAATAAATATTTTTTCTTTCAGTAATATCAATTTTATGGTTTAAATTTTCTAATATTGATTCTCTTGTTTTATCCATATTATCCTCCAATTAATAATATGAATTTTATAAATAAAAAAGACTACTCAAAGTAGTCATTTATTTTTTATTCTTCGTCTTCAGTTGTTTGAACATCTTCTGCTTTATCATAAGCATCAAGAATTTCTTTTTCAAACATAGTTCTTACTTCTTGGTTGATTGGATGTGCAATATCTCTATATTCACCTACTGGAGTCTTACGACTTGGCATAGCAATGAATAGTCCATTGTCACCTTCAATAATTCTAATGTCGTGAATAGCAATAGCATTATCTACAACTACAGAAGCAATTCCCTTCATACGAGATCCTTCTCTTTCAACCTTACGAATCTTTACTGATGTAATTTCCATTTAGTACCTCCTTAACCATTAGCTAAATTAATTATAATACAAATTGTTAATAAGTGCAATAATAATCTTTAAAATTTGCTTATTATAACTACCTTTGTAGCAACGTCTGAATAACTAAATGATTTTATTCCTTTATTCGTTTTTATTGTAAATATATTTGGATGTATTTTTTCTATATAGCCTTCTAAATGTTCATATTTATTTCTACCTAAATTAATCTTTATTTTTAATCTTATATTTTTTAATTCAAATATTTTATTTTTTATACTATTAATATTCAATTTTTATCCTTTCTAGGAAGCCCTTTGTGCATAATTCCAAATACTTCTATTCCCCCAAAACCATCTAGTCCAAATTTTGTTTTCGATATTGTTTCTTTTAAATCTATCAATTTATCACATTCATTTTTTGCAATTGAAACTGCTATTATTGCCGGATCTAATGCATGTATATTTACTCTAGATGGACTTGATGCAAAAGATGAACCCGCTTTCATTAATCCTTCAAAGTTACTTTGACATGCTCCTGAAACAATAATTATATTATTATTTATCTTTTTTATATTAAGAACACTTTCAATGAAGTAATTACTATTTTTATAAATATTTTTATTTTTATAAAAAGCATCATGTCCAGTTATTACAACTATATTTGGATTATGTTTTTTTATTAAATCATTAATTATATTTGGATATTCTTTTTCGCTATACTTATATCCATAACATTTAATTCCTTCTTTTTTATAAAAATTTAAACATCTATTTAAATAATCCTCATCACTATCAATATGTAAAATAGTACCAGGAATATAAAAATATTCTCTTATATCTAAATTATTCCTTAAATCAATTTCTTCTATATCTTTATTTATTGTAGATAATTTTAAATCTTTAATATCTGCATCAGCATATAATCTTAAATCTACTCCTCTTAATATTGCTTTATTATTTTTAATTTCAACTATTTTAAAAAGAATATCATTATTATATTTATTTCTTGTAACATAAGAACCAACTTTATACATATAATCCCCTTTTAAATATTATTTCAAAATAAAAAAAATATATCTAATTTGATATATTTTTATAAATTATCAGCTAAATAAACAAAATCATCTACACTTAATTCTTCTGCTCTACATTTTGTTGTTTTATTTCTATTATTTAATAATGATTCAATTTTTAACAAATCATAATTATTTAAATTATTTTTTAAATTCTTTCTTTTTTGTTTAAATGAAGCCTTAATTAACTTATATAATAATTCTTCATTCTTAGATTTTATTTTTTTATTTCTTTTTAATTTAATTACCATACTATCTACTTTAGGAATTGGTTCAAAACAATTTTTACTTACATTACATATTTTTTCAATATCAAAATTATATTGCAAAAAAACTGATATCGAAGAGTATTCTCTAGTATGAGGGGATGCCATAAACCTAAGAGCCACTTCTTTTTGAATCATTATAGTAATTTCATAAGGATTGGATTCATTAATAATCTTATTTATTATTGCAGTAGTAATATAGTATGGTAAGTTCCCTACAAAAAACAATCTATTATATTTTGAATTAATATAATCTTTTAAATTTATTTTTAAAAAGTCATCAAAAACAATTTTTAAATTATCTGCTTTTATTTCACTTAAGATACTCTCAAGTCTCTTATCAATTTCAAAACATATTACATCAGCAGATTTATTAATAAGATGTTTAGTTAAAGCACCAGATCCGGGTCCTATTTCTATTATTAAATCATCCGTTTTTGGATTAATACTATCAGAAATTTTATTTATAATATTATTATCTTTTAAAAAGTTTTGACCTAAAGATTTATTATAATCAAATTTCATTTTTTCCATCCTTCTCTAATAACTTCAAATTCTAAATCTCTAACTCTACCAACACTTTTTCTTGCATAATCTTCATTTTCAGTTAATAAATCAATATCATTTCCACCCACGCCTCTATCAAGTATTATTGCATAAATTGGATCTTTAGATAATTTACTAACTTTAAATCTTATTATTGTTCCACATGGATAATTTCTACTACTAGCAACTATTCTAACTGTTCCATATGTTTTATCATTATAATAAATACCTTCTTTTAAAACATTAGTTCTTGGAGGACACGCAAGGTATCCAGTACAAAGAGCACAATCACCTGCATATCCAGTTAAATCACCAGTAAATGTATATAATGGACTATATAATCCTTTAATATATAATTCATTTTGATTACTTTTTATAATTGAAGCAGATAAGTTTTTTTCATAATCCATATTATTAGCAACAGAAAGACTAGAAACACTAAATGTTTCTTTACCAGTTCCAAAAATAATTAAAACAAATACTATTATTAATTCAATAGCCATTGTTATTCTACTTATTACATACTGCTTCATATACTTCTCCTATAAAAATTATATAATAAGTAGTACTAAATGTCAAAAAGTTGAATAGCTGTTTTTGTAGTAATTTCAAGGACTTTATTAATATCTATTCCTTTTATTTCAGATATTCTTTTTGCAACATAATATATATTAGATGGATTATTTTCTCTACCTCTATATGGCTCAGGTGTTAAATATGGGCTATCTGTTTCTAAAACAATATTTTCTATATCTATTTTTTCTATCACTTCATATAATTTTGAATTTTTAAATGTTAATACTCCACCAATACCTAATTTATAACCAAGTTTAATAAATTCGCGAGCCATCTCAACACTTCCAGAATAAGAATGAATTACTCCTTTAACTCTATGTTCTTTTAAAATATCAAAAGTATCTTGAATAGCATCTCTTGAATGAACAACAACTGGTAAATTATATTTTTGTGCAAGTTTTATTTGATTAATAAATAATTCTTTTTGTTCTTCTTTATTATCTTTCACCCAATAATAATCAAGACCAATTTCACCCACAGCATATATTTTATTATTTTTTATTAAATCTTCAATTTTATTTAAATTATCTTTATCATTAATACTTTCTGGATGAATACCTATTACCGGTAATAAAAAATTATTATATGTTTTTGATAAATCTAATACTTCAAGAGATTCATTATAATTAGATGCAGCATTTAAAACATACAAAACTTTATTTTCTTTTAACATTTTAACTAATGAATCAATATCATCATAATATTCATTTAAAATATGTGCATGAGTATCTATCATAATACACCTCTTAAAAGTATTATAATATAAAATCTATTTATTAACTATAATGTTTTTAAATATATTATAAAATATTTTGCATTTATCCATTGCATTATTAATATCTTCATTAAAAATATAAATAATAGATCCAAGTAAATCACTATTTATTACAATAGGATATATTATTACTTTTCCATTTAAATTTAAATTATCACTAATTATTATTTTATCTGTTTTATTATTCATATATATTTTTCTTAATTTTATTAATTTTGAAATAATATTTGTTACTTTTTCATCATTATAGTTTATTATTCTATCATTAATGGTAATAAATAATTTTGAATTTTCAGATACATAAAAACAATTGATATATTTTTTTATTATATCTTCAAAAGAATCTAATTTAGAAAATTTTTCCAATATAATTTTTTTATTATCAATTGTTATTTCAAAATCATCTCCTGAATTAATATTAAGAGAATTTCTAAGCTCTTTTGGAAGAACAATTCTTCCTAAATCATCTATCTTTCTAATAATTCCTGTATTTTTCAAACAAATCACCTAATAATATTTTGATACAGGTATTATTTTTTATACACCAAATTTCATAGAATATATTATTTCTAATAGACTTTCTAAATAATAAATATAATTCTTTTCTAATGTTGCTTTTAATAAAGTAATTATAATTGTTTCATTTTTGTATGAAAAGTTAAATTTAGTTGATATTTTAGTTGCCTCAACAAATAGTTTTTCAATATTGATATTATTAAATGCTTCTTTTTTAAGTTTTAAAACAGATTTTAAATTATCATTTTCAGCTAATTTGACATTTGTAATCAATAATAATTTTTCTAAATATTTTTCATGAGCATATAATTCTAAAGATGCATTTGTATAACCAAATCTGTCTCTAATCTCACTTAACACTTCATTTAATTCTTTTTTATTAGTAATACCATTAATCTTTTTATGAAGTTCTATTAATATACTATTTTCATCAGTATATTCATTTCCAATATGTGTTTCAACATCAATTGGTATTATTTCTTCTTTTTCTTCTATATCATTATCGATTCCATTTACTTCTTCATTTATTAAATCTAAATACATATTTACACCAACAGAATCTATAAAACCTGCTTGTTCTTTACCAAGAATATCTCCTGATCCTCGAATAGCTAAATCTCTCATAGATATTTTATATCCGCTACCCAGTTCAGTAAATTCTTTTATAGCTTCAAGTCTTTTTACTGCTATACTATTTAATACTTTTTCTTTTTTATACATTAAATATGCAAAAGCAATTTTATCACTACGTCCAACTCTTCCTCTTATTTGATATAATTGAGATAAACCAAATCTATCAGCATCTATTACAATAATTGTATTAGCATTAGGAATATCTATACCATTTTCTATTATTGTTGTACTTACTAATACATCATATTTCTTATTTGTAAAATCGTAAATTACATCTTGCATCTCGTCTTTTAGCATTTTTCCATGAGCATAACATATTCTAATTTCTGGAATTAATTTTTTATATTTATTAACAATGCTTTCCATATCATTAATATTATTATAAAGAATAAATGCCTGCCCATGTCTTGAAACCTCTTTTAATATGGCTTCTCTAATTAACATCTCATTATATTCAATTACATATGTTTGAACTGGATATCTATTCTCTGGAGCACTTTCAATTAAAGATAAATCACGAATTCCAACTAAAGACATTTGAAGACTTCTTGGAATTGGAGTAGCAGAAACAGAAAGAACATGTACATTTGATTTTAACCCTTTTATTTTTTCTTTTTGTTCCACCCCAAAACGATGTTCTTCATCAATAACAAGAAGACCTAAGTCTTTATATTCTACATCTTTACTTAAAAGTCTATGAGTTCCAATTATTATATCAGTTTTTCCCTCTTTTAGTTTTTTTAATTTTTCTTGAACTTGTTTGTTAGCAAAATGTCTATTTATTAAATCTATATTTACACCATAATTTTTAAATCTTTGAACAGCTGAATCATATTGTTGATGTGATAAAACGGTAGTCGGGCATAGATAAGCAACTTGTTTATTATTCATTACAGTTTTAAACATTGCTCTAAATATTACTTCTGTTTTTCCATAACCAACATCTCCACATAATAATCTTTCCATTGGTCTTGGACTTTCTAAATCATGTTTTATTTCTTCAATTACTTTTAATTGATCTGTTGTTTCTTTATATTCAAATTCTTGTTCAAACAATAATTGTTCTTCATCATCTTTCTTAAATGGAGTTATAGTTGCTTTATTTCTTTCTTTATATATTTTTAATAACTCACTTGTTATATTTTTTATTCTTTCTTTAATTTTTAATTTTGTTTTTGTCCATTCAATACTATTTAATCTATTAATAGTTGGTTTAACACCTTCTTTAGAAGTATATTTATATAATTTAGTTATATCTTCTACAGGCATATACAATTTATCATTACCTTTATATTCAATTAAAAGATAATCTTTTTTCATTCCATTTTTTTCTATCGTAGTAATTCCTTTATAAATACCAATACCACTTTTTCTATGTACAACATAATCACCAATATTGATGCCGTCAATTGACAAAATCTTGTCTCCATATGACTTTTCTTTAATTAATTCTTTTGATTTGTATGTATTAATTAGATCAAATTCCGAATAAAAATAATTATTTTTATATATAAATCCACTATTTAATGTGTATTTTTCTATTTTTAAGCTATTATTGACTTTTTTGAGTTCTTTCATTAATTTATCATTAGTTGTATATAAAATTCCTTTATTATTTACAATATCTTTTATAAATCTTTCTTTATCATTATCATACTTTTCTATACTTTTTGCTTCAATAACAATATCACAATTTCTATTATTGATTGTTTCTAAATAAATATCATCAGGGCAAACTAAATCTTTTAATTTTAATAAATCATTTTCTATTTCTAAATATTTAATTTGAGGAATAATCATTTTTTCTTGCTCTTTTATTTGATTATAATTTGTATAAACAACTACTGAATTTGGAACATATTCTTTTATATTAGAATTATTATCACCAAAATCATCTTTTATTGTTCCAATAGAAATATTATTAATTTTATCAATTGATTTTTGACTAACTATATCAAAATATTTAATAGCTTCAATTTCATCATCAAAAAACTCTATTCTAATTGGATTTTCTTCATTAATAGGATAAACGTCTACAACAAACCCTCTCACAGAATAATCTGATATATTATAAACAACACTTTCTCTTTTATATCCATTCTTATTTAACTTATTAATTAAATCATTTCTTTTTATTATATCTCCTACTTTTAAATTAATTTTATTATCAATATATTTTTCTTTACTTGGAAGTTTTTTAATAAAACTATTTAAATGCATAATTATAATTTTATTATTGTTATCACTAAATTTATTCAATAGATTTACTCTCATATATAATAATTCAGGAGATGCTGCTATAGCTTTTTTTGTCATTAAATCATCTTCTGGAAATAAAAATACATTATCTACATAACTTTTAAGATCATTATACACTTCAGTTGCTTCATTTAATGTAGGATATACAAGTATTAAGCTTTTTTTTAACATAAAAAAGATATATAACAACAATTGATTATATATTTCATTTTTACTTATAGATATTCTTTTACATTTTAAAATATCTTTATCAAATAGTTTTTCATATAAATTATTATTCATGATTATTCCTATTATATTTTTGCATTAAATCATCAATATTTAAGAAACAAAAATCATCAATAATATTACTTATTGTTGGTAATAAATCATTAATTTTTTTTAATTCATCGTTTTTAAATTTTTGCAAAACATAATCTTCCAAAGGAATTGGATTTTTTGATATTCCAATTCTAACTCTTTTAATAAAAGTACTATTTAAATTCTCTATAATATTTTTTATTCCATTATGTCCACCATCACTACCATCTCTTCTAATTCTAAAAGTACCTACTTCAAAATTATAGTCATCATATATTACCAAAATATCTGATATATCTATATTATAAAAATTAACAAATTTAGAAACACAATTACCAGATAAATTCATATATGTCTGTGGTTTTAATAATATTACTTTTTCATTGTTAATAATTAGTTCAGAATATAAACCATCAAATTTTCTTTTAAATTCTAAATTATTTTTTGCAGCATAAAAATCAATAGCCATAAATCCAGTATTATGTCTAGTTTTTTCATATTTCTTATCAGGATTTCCTAAACCAACTATTAATTTCATATTATTTCTCCTTTACTAAATTATATAAATAATTTTTATTAACTCTATATTTATTTACTACTTCTCTAATTGCTTCTTTTTTTGATAACCCATTTTTTATTAATTCATTAAGGATTTTTTCATAATTATTATTATCTTCTTCTATTTCATTATTTCCTTCAACAACAATTACTATTTCACCTTTAATACTTTTACATTCATCAATTAGATTATTTAAATCATTCCTTAATACTTCTTCATGCAATTTTGAAATTTCTCTAACAATAGATGCTTTTCTATCTCCTAATATTTCTTTCATTAATTTTAATGTTTCAACAACTCTAAATGGTGATTCATAAAATATCAAAGTTTGTTTAACATTTTTTAAATCTACTAATTCTTTTTTTGCAATAGATTTTTTACTGTTTAAAAAACCATAGAATAAAAATCTTTGATTGCTAAGGCCAGACATATTAATAGCAGGCAGTAATGCATTAGCACCAGGTAATGATATCACACTTATTCCATTTTTTATTGCCTCATCCACTATAATGTTTCCAGGATCACTAATTAATGGTGTGCCCCTATCAGTACAATAACCAATATTTTTACCTGATTTTAATATAGAAATAATTTTATCTTTGTGTTTCATTTCTGAATACTTATGACAGGATTCAATTTTTTTATCAATGTTATAATATTTTAATAAATTAAATGTTTCTCTTGTATCTTCTGCATAAACAATATCAACCATTTTAAATGTTTCAATTGCCCTAAAAGATATATCTTTTAAATTACCAATTGGTGTTGGAATTAAATATAATTTTCCAAAATTACTTTCCTCATAACTTTTTTGATTCATATTTTCACTTCCCAAACATTTTTAATATTTCATCAGTATAACTATTATCATCATTATGAACTATTAACGGGCTTAATAGTTTTAATCCAACTTTTCCATTTTTTCTACCATCAACAAGTACTAAATTAGATTCACTATTCTTTTTAGGATATATAAATCTAATTCTTTTTGGTTCTATATTATTATTTCTCATTTCATCTATAATTTCAATTAATCTCTCAGTTCTATGGACAATACATAATGAACCATTATTCTTTAATAATTTTTTAGATATTTTAATTATATCACTCAATTTGACAGTAATTTCATGTCTAGCTAATGATTTTACATTATTATTGTTTAAAATACTAGTATTTTTATACTTAAAATATGGCGGATTACATGTAATAATATCAAAAGTATCACTTTTAAAATAATTATAAATATTATTAACATCATCATTAATCAATTCAATATTATTTATTTTATTAATTTTTACACTTTCTTTTGCCAAATCATATATATTTTTTTGTAATTCTATTCCATATATTTTAGCATTAGTTTTTGTAGACAAAATTAAAGGTACTGGTGCATTTCCAGTACACATATCCAAAATTTTTTTAGTAGATGGTAATAGTTCTACAAAACATGGTAATAAAACAGAATCCAAACTAAAATTAAAATAGTCTTTATTTTGTACTATTTTAAGATTTTTATAATACACTAAATCATTTATTTCTATATTTTCTTTCATTTGAATTTTTTTCATATTTTTTAAATGGTACATAAACTTCTATTTTCTCATTTTCATCAGTAAGCATAACATATTTTCTTCCAGGAATATCTAATGTTAATACAGTACCTTCAACTCCATCATTTTTTACTCTATCTCCAACCTCTGGTAAATCTTTTCTATATTCTGTATATATATCATCTTCATATTTTAAACAACATAAAAGTCTACCGCATAACCCATTTATTTTTGCTGGATTCAAAGCTAAATTTTGATTTTTAACTTGTGAAATTCCTACAGAATCTAAATCAGATAAAAATGAAGAACAACAAAGTTTTCTACCACAAGCCCCTAAACCAGATATTTCTTTTGCTTTATCTCTGACACCAACTTGTCTTAATTCGATTCTTGTTTTATATATTGCTGCTAATTCTTTTGCTAGTTCTCTAAAATCAATTCTATTATCTGCTAAAAATTGAAAAACTAATTGTTTCCTATCAAAAGCAAAATAACAATCAATTAATTTCATTTCTAAACCTAATTCATTAACCAATTCTTTAGCTTTCTCTAAAGCTTTAGCTGAATCTTTTATATTTTGTTGATTTTTCTTAAAATCATTTTTGTTTGCAATTTTTAAAACATTATAATGTTCTTTGTGATCATCAGAAGATAATGAAACAGCTTTTCCAAATTGAATACCTCTTTCAGTTTCTACAATTACATAATCTCCTTCATTAATATCTAAATTATTATCAAAAAAAACATATTGTTTTCCATTTTCTTTAAATTCTACATTAACTGTTCTCATTATTACATCTCCACATTTCTATCAAAAATTTATCAATAAATAAATTTTTATTTAAATAATAATCTGATATATTAATATTATTATTTATTACTAATATCTTTTTAGATAATAACTCAATATCCAAATCTATTATTGAATTGTTATAAATTTTATTATTTAAATCCTGAACATATTTTTTTTCTAAATACATCAGTATATTTTTAAAAATTACTCTATCTCTTATTTTATTATATATATCAAAATGATTACTAATTATACTTATTGGATTTTTTTCTAATAGATCAATTATTTCATTACCAAGAACTTCTATTTCTTCATCATATTCTTCTTCCTTAGCTTCTGAAGAAATAAATATTTTTTGACATCTACTAAGTATTGTAGATTTTACTGAATCAATATTTTTTGTTATTAAAAATGCATATACATTAGGAGCAGGTTCTTCCAAGGTTTTTAATATAGCATTATAAGCATAATCATTAAGTTTTTCACTTTCATCTATCACATATATTTTAATATTATTAAATTGAGAAGTAGTATTAATATTATTAATTAGATTTTTTATATCATCTTTAGATACAATACCATTATTTGGTTTTAATATAAACAAATCAGGATTCTCTTCAAGATTTAAATTATTTTTAAAAAAGAAAGAGTTAAATACTTTAAATAATTCATCTTTAATATCATCAAATTTAGTATTTCCAATAATAAATGATTGAACTAACTTATCTTCCTCAATAATTTTCTTAAAATAATCATATAAATTATTCAACTTTTCCTCCTCACCAATAATATTTGAAATATATTATAGCTATTATACCTAAAAAATCAAAAAAATAAACTAGAATTATTGTATAAATATTAATTGGTATTATTTTTCCAATCCTACTTATGAAAACATTTATTGTATATAATAAACATATACTTAAAACTAATTTTTTTATTATACTAAACATCATAATATCACTTTAAATATTATGTATTATTTAGCTTGATATAACCTTTCTATCCTCTAATGCCTTTGACATCATTATTGGATCTAAATATTCAATGTCACTTCCAATTGGAATTCCATAAGATAATCTAGAAACTTTAACATTTTTTTGTTCTAATATTTTTTGAATATACATTGAAGTAACTTCTCCCTCTATTGATGGATTCAAAGCAATAACAATCTCTTTAACATTATCTGTAATTCTATTTAATAATGAAGGAATATTTAAATCTTCTGGATTGATTCCTTCAATTGGAGATATTAATCCATTTAATACGTGATAATATCCTTTATACTTTTGAGTTTTTTCTATAGAAAATACACTTTTTGAATCCTCAACAATACAAATTATTGAATTATCTCTTCTATTGTTAGAACATATATCGCATATATCATAATCACTTAAACATCCACAACGTTCACAATATTTTATATTCTTTTTAAAATTAATTAATGATTTTGATAAATTTTCTATTTCTTCTTCATCTCTATCTATTAATGAATATACATATCTTTCCGCTGTTTTTTCACCAACACCTGGAAATATTGATAAATTTTTTACCAATTCTTCAAAACTCTTAGGTAAAAACATAACTAAAATAAACCTCCAAGTCCATTAGTATATTTTCCTAATTTTGAATCTTTAGTAGATTTTACTTGTTTTAGAACATCATTTATTGCTACAAGAATAATATCCTCTATCATTTCTTTATCAGACAATATATCTTCATTTTTTATGGTTACTTTTTTTATTGTGTTATCACCCATACATTCAATTAAAACATTATCATTTTCATACTTAAATACAGTATTATTTATTTCTTCTGTTGTTTTTTCTAAATCTTTTTGTAATTTTCTGGCTTGTGCCATCATTGCTTGAATATTCATTTTTTATTCCTCCACTATTATTTCTTCACCAAAAATATCTTCAACAATATTTTCTAGATCATTTTTCTTTTTTCTTGATGATTTTTTTTCTTTTTTTTCATCAATATAAGTATATTTTACACCGTTTTTTACATTTTGAATATATTTATTTTTTTCAATATTCCAATCATTAATACTAATTGCAATCACATCATAATTCTTCTTATAAATATTTTTTAATATTTTCTTAACCAATTCCCAATTTTTATCAAATAATACTACTTCAAAATCATTTTTAAAAGAAAACAATACTATATCTTTTGAAACTACTTCGGGAACAGCTTTAATTAATAAATTTGCTATTGAGTTAAAGTTCTTATCTGTTAAATATTCACTTATATTATTATATTTTTTAATAAATTTTTCTTTTTCCTCTTTGTTTGCCCCAAAAAACACATTATTTATTAAAATAGCTTTATTATTAATAATTTCTTCTTTATTAACTGAAAATTCTAATTTTTCTTCATTTTTATGATTCTTATTATTAGTGTTATTACTATCATTTTTTATATTATTATTTAAATTTTCATTTTTAAATAATAAAGTGATTTTTAAAAGATATATTTCAGATATTACTCTTTGATTATTCTTCTTTAATTCATTATTTAAAGCAAATAAATACTCTGATGCTTTAAGTAATAAATCAATATCTATTTTCGAAAAATTATATAAAATATCTTCATATTCTTTATCAAAATAATTACTACTATTATTGAATATTAAAATATCTTTAATTAATGATTCTAAATTATTGACCACATTTATAAAATTTATACTTTTATCATAAAAATCATTAACATTTTTTATAACATTGATTATGTTACACTCAATAATACTATTCAAGAATTCAATTATTAAATTTTTATTTATTGCACCCACCAAATTAAGAACATCTGTTTGTGTAATATTGTCTTTATTTAATGAATTTACTTGATCTAAAAGATTTATAGCATCTCTTAATCCACCATCACTAAGATCTGAAATAAGATTCAATATATCTTTATCTATATTATTAATTTTTTCCTCTTTAATTATATATTCTAATCTTTTAAATATATCAATCTTATTTATTTTTTTAAAATCAAATTTTTGACATCTAGATAAAACCGTTAATGGTATTTTATTAATTTCTGTTGTAGCTAGTATAAAAATTGCATGTGCTGGTGGTTCTTCTAAAGTTTTTAACAGAGCATTAAAAGCACTTGATGATAGCATATGAACTTCATCAATTATATAAACTTTATATTTTAATTCAACCGGAAGAAGTTTAATTGAATTTTTAATTTCTCTAATCTCTTCAACACCATTATTACTTGCTGCATCAATTTCAACTATATCTATTTCTTCATTGCCATTATTTTTGCAAATATCACATTTTCCACATACATCTCCATCAATGGGATTTTGGCAGTTTACTGCATTTGCAAATATTTTTGCTGTACTTGTTTTGCCAGTTCCTCTTGGGCCACTAAATATGTATGCATGTCCAATTTTATTATTAATTATACTATTTTTTAATATTTTTATAATAACATCTTGACCTACAACATCTGCAAAGCTTCTTGGCCTATATTTTCTATACAATGATATATATGCCATATAATTCCTCCTGTATTAATTATATCAAATATTCCTTTATTTATCTATCTTTTCTGTTGAAAAAAATCAGATAATTCCTTAGAAAAATAATCATTTTCATCAACCAACTTTGAATAATTTACTTTATAATTAATTTCTTTATTATTGTTAATAAAATAATATACTTTTTTTATTTTAGATTCTTTAATTACTTCTTTGCACATATTACAAGGAAGTAAAGTTACATACAATTCACATTCACTTAAATTAGGCGTTTTTAGTACCTTTGATGCCTTTTTTATTGCTAAAATTTCTGCATGTGCAAAAGGATCATTATTTTTATATTTTCTATTATATTCTTTTGCTATTATTTTATTTTGATGCACAATAATTGCAGATATTGGCACATCTCCATTCTTTATTGCTTTATTATTTAATTTTTTTAATAACTCATAATATTTTTTCATATTTACTCCAAAAAAAATGTGCACACAAATATTATACTTAAGGCTGCTATTTTCCAATTCTGACCTGATTCGTATTCTATTTGTTGCACGTATTAATTATATGATATTATTTTTGAAAAATCAATTATTATTTATATGTTCCACGTGGAACATTTTTATTATACTTTATTTTTAAATTGATATGTTCCACGTGGAACATTACACAAAATTATTTCCCGGGAAATAAAAAGTAGAAGAAATTATTCTTCTTCTACTTGTTCAATTTCATTTTCTTTATCAACTAAAGATATTGATGCTACTTTATTATTATCTTTAAGATTAATTAATTTAACGCCTTTAGTTACTCTTCCCATTTGAGATATAGAATTAACATCCAATCTGATTATAATTCCAAAAGTAGTTATTATCATTAAATCCTGATCATTATTTGTTGATTTAAAACTAATAATTTTTCCATTTTTATCAGATATATTTAATGTTTTAACTCCTTTACTACCTCTTTTTGTTTCTCTATATTCTTCAATTGCTGTCTTTTTACCATAACCATTTTCAGTTACAACTAATAATAATTTGCCTGGTTCTGATATTTCTGCTCCAACACATATATCATTAGATAAATTTATACCTCTAACACCTGATGCTGTACGACCCATTATTCTTACTTCATTTGCAGCAAATCTAACCATTCTTCCTTTTGAAGAACACATTAATATTTGACTATCATCAGAAGTTACTTTTACAGCTATTAATTCATCTTCCTCTTTAAGTGTTATTGCAATTTTACCTGTTTGTCTAATATTATCAAAATCACTTAATTTAGTTCTTTTAATCAATCCATTTTTAGTAGCAAAAAGCAAACATTTATTTGTATCACTATCATTTACTTTTAGAATAGTATTAATTTTTTCATCTTTTTCTATATTTAATAAGTTAATTAAAGGTAATCCTTTACCAGTTCTTGAATATTCAGGTATCTTATAACCTTTTAATCTATATACTTTTCCTTTATTTGAGAAGAATAAGATATAGTCATGTGTATTCATTGGAAGTAATTGTTCTACAAAATCTTCGTCTGTTGTAGTCATTCCTTTTATACCAACTCCACCTCTATTTTGTGATTTATAAGTATCCTTAGTAATACGTTTAATATAATTTTTATTTGTTATTGTAACTATTACTTCTTCTTGAGGTATCAATTCCTCATCTTCTATATAATCAATTGCTGTCATATCAATTTTTGTTCTTCTTTCATCACCATATCTATCTTTTATATCAAGCATTTCTTTCTTTATAATATCTAATACTTTTTGATTTGAAGCTAAAATTGATTTTAATTCTTCTATTTCGGCTAGTAAATTATTCAATTCATCTTCTATTTTTTCTCTTTCTAAACCAGTTAATCTTCTTAATCTTAATTCTAAAATTGCATCAGATTGTACCTCATCTAAACCAAATCTATCCATTAATTTTTCTTTAGCATCGGCATCATCATCTGCATTTCTAATAATTTTAACAACTTCATCAATGTTGTTTAATGCAATTCTATAACCCTCTAGAATGTGTACTCTTTTTTCATCCTTCGCCAAATCAAATTTAGTTCTTCTAATTATTACTTCTTTTTGATGATCAATATATTTACTAATAATATCTTTTAATCCGAGTGTACGAGGAGTTAAGCCATCTAACATTAAGAATATTATTCCATAATTTACTTGGAAAGCAGTATGTTTAAATAAATTATTCAAAACAACTTGAGCATTAGCATCTTTTTTTAATGTAATTGTTATTTTAACTCCATTTTTTAAATCAGTATGATAATCTGTAATTCCATCTATTATTTTATTATGAACTAATTCTGCAACTTTATCTTTTAATTCTTGTGTATTAACACCATATGGAACTTCAGTAATAATAATAGAATTATGTCCATTATGTTCTTCTATTTCGGCTTTACTTCTAATTGTAATTGATCCTCTTCCTGTTTCATAAGCTTTCTTTATTCCAGAATTACCGAGAATAATACCTCCTGTTGGAAAATCTGGACCTTTAATATATTCCATTAGTTCAAGTGTTGAAATATCAGGATTATCAATATATGCAATACATCCATCAATTACTTCAGATAAGTTATGAGGAGGAATATTTGTTGCCATACCAACTGCAATTCCCATTGAACCATTTACTAAAATATTTGGAAATCTAGATGGCAAAACTCTAGGTTCTTTTCTTGTAACATCAAAATTGTCATCCATATCTACAGTATCTTTATTTATATCTCTTAACAATTCTAAAGATATTTTAGATAATCTTGCTTCAGTATAACGAGAAGCTGCTGCTCCATCACCTTCAATATTTCCAAAATTACCATGTCCATCTACCATCATATATCTTTGATTAAAATCTTGTGCTAGTCTTACCATAGCATCATAGATTGCAGCATCTCCATGAGGATGATAATGACCCATAACATTTCCAACTGTTGTTGCAGATTTTCTATGTGGTTTATCTGGAGTATTACCTTCTTCAAACATAGACCATAGAATTCTTCTGTGAACTGGCTTTAAACCATCTCTTAAATCTGGAATTGCACGCGATGTTATAACACTCATTGAATAATCTAAAAATGAATCTTTTACTTCATCAACTATATTGTTTTCCTCGTGAGAATCTCTTTCATGAAATTGTCCACCATAATCAATTATTTCTTCTTGACTATCATTTTCTTCATTATCATCTATTTCAATATTTTTTTCTTCATCATTTTCCATTTTACCCTCCTATTATATATCTAGATTCTTAACATTAACTGCATTATTTTCAATAAATTCACGTCTAGGTTCTACTTCATCACCCATTAATTTTTCGAATATTGCATCTGCTGCGATTAAATCAGTAACAGTTATTTTTCTTAATACTCTTTTATTAATATCCATAGTTGTTTCATTTAATTCTTCTGCATCCATTTCTCCTAAACCTTTCATACGAGCTATTTCAGCACGATTTCTTACATTTTCAGGAAGTGATGCTAAATATTCATCTTTCTCTTCTTCTGTTAAAACATATTTTCTTGTTTTTCCATGCATTATTCTAAATAATGGAGGTTGTGCAGCATATACATGACCAGTTTCAACAATTGGTCTAAAAAATCTATAAAATAGTGTTAATAATAGTACTCTTATATGTGCTCCATCAACATCAGCATCTGTCATTATTATTATTTTGTCATATCTTAATTTTGATAAATCAAAGTATTCTCCAATTCCTGTTCCAAAAGCTGTTATTATAGATTTTATTTCTTCATTTCCAAGTGCTTTATCTATTCTTGCTTTTTCAACATTAAGTATTTTTCCTCTTAAAGGAAGAATAGCCTGAGTCATTGAATCTCTACCTTTTTTTGCAGATCCACCGGCACTATCTCCCTCGACTATAAATATTTCTGATTCACTTGGATCTTTACTTTTACAATCTGATAATTTACCAAAGAAATTAGTAGTTGCTAAATCACTTTTTCTCGTTGCTTCTCTTGCTTTTTTTGCAGCCATTCTTGCATTTCTTGCTAATATTGCTTTACTAATAATAATTCTTGCATCTTCTGGATTTTCAAGTAAAAATTGTTCAAATCCTTCAGAAAAAACACTATCAGCTAGATTTTTTACCTCAGAATTACCAAGTCTTCCTTTTGTTTGTCCTTCAAATTGTGGATTTGGATGTTTACAAGAAATAATCATTGTTAATCCTTCTCTTACATCTTCATCTTTTAAATTTTCATCTGCATCTTTTAATATTTTATTCTTTCTTGCATAACTATTAATAACTCTAACTAAAGCTCTTTTAACTCCATCTTCATGTGTTCCTCCATCATGAGTATTTATATTATTAACAAATGAATATATATTTTCAGAATAGCCATTATTATATTGCATTGCTACTTCAAATTGAATATCATTTTTTTCACCAGTAAGATGAATTATATCTTCATGAAGAGGTGTTTTACCTTGATTAATAAATTTAACATATTCACTTATTCCACCTTCATACAAGAATATATCTCCTTGTGTATCTTCTTCATCTCTATCATCTCTTAATGTTAATTTAAGACCTTTATTTAAGAAAGCTAGTTCTCTTGTTCTTACTTTTAATGTTTCATAATCATATACATCAGTATCAAATATTTCTGGATCTGGTTTAAATGAAACAACAGTACCTGTTCTATTACTTTCGCATTCTCCAATTACAGTTAATTTTTGAACAGTTTTTCCACCATCTGCAAATTTTGTTTCATATATTTTACCATCTTTATAAACTGTAACTGTTACCCATTTAGAAAGTGCATTAACAACTGAAGCACCAACACCATGTAGTCCTCCTGATACTTTGTATCCTCCTCCTCCAAATTTTCCACCTGCATGTAATACTGTATATACAGTTTCAACAGTTGAAATTCCTGTTTTTGGATGTATTCCAACTGGAATACCACGTCCATTATCTTTTACTGTAATAGAATTATCTTTATTTACTACAATTTCAATATTATTACAATAACCAGCTAAAGCTTCATCAATTGCATTATCTACAATTTCCCATACTAAATGATGAAGACCTTTTACATCAGTGGTACCAATATACATACCTGGTCTTTTTCTTACAGCTTCTAATCCTTCTAATACTTGAATGTCATTTACATCATAATTATCCATAATTTCATACCCTCTCATCTAAATTATATATTTTTGCTTTTTCTAATAATCTTTTATTAATATTTTTTAAATCTGTAGTTGTAATAAATACTTGTGTATCTTTATTAATTGATTTAAAAATACTATTTCTATTTTTTTCATCTAATTCACTAAATAAATCATCTAAAAGTAAAATTGGTTTTATATTATAATCATTTATAAATATTTTTACTTCTGATAATTTCATAGCAAGAACAATTAATTTTTGTTGGCCTTGAGAACTAAATTCTTTTGAATTATTATTATTGTGAATAAATTCATAATCATCTCTATGAATTCCAAATGAAGTCATACCTAAATTTATTTCTTTTTTTCTAATTCTTTTTAATTCTTTAAGTAATTTTTCTTTATCACAAATTTCATAATCAGACACATATTTAATATAAATGTTACTATTTTTATCATAATTTTTGAAAATATCATTTATATAATTATTAATTTTATTTATATAATCTTTTCTATAATTATATATTTTAATACCTTCATCCACTATTTTTTCATCTATAATATCTAAATATCTTTGATCTAAATTTCCATTAATCATCATTTTTTTTAAATAATCATTTTTATTTTTTATTAGAATATTATAGTTATTTAAATAATGAATGTATTCTTTATGAAGTTGCGATATTTGAATATTTATATAGTTTCTTCTAATATTAGGTGATGATTTTATTAATTTTAATTCATCAGGTGATAATAAAATAATCCTATATTGAGAAATAAAATCACTAAGTCTTTTTTGAATTTTAGAATTGATTTTCGTTTTTTTACCACTTTTATCATATATAATTTCCAAATTATTATTTAAACCATAATCAAAATAATAAATTTTTATTTTATATGATTCAGCATCATTATTAATAATAGTATCATCACTATTAGTTTTAAATGACTTTGCAAGGCTACCTAAATATATAGCTTCAATTATAGAAGTTTTACCTATTCCATTCTTTCCAATTATAATATTTAAATTAGAGAATTTGTCATAGCTTTTTTTCTTATAATTTCTAAAATTAATTAACTCAATCTTAGTGATATTCATTTTTAACCTCATTTTCCCCCTAAATTTTTAATTTTTATTTTTTTAGGTACTCCTCTACTGCAATATAATTATAACACAAAAATTGGCATAAAAAAAGATAATTTAGATATAATTATCTTTTTTTGAACTAATTCTTTCTTCTAAAACATATTTTAATCTTGATGCTCTTAAAATTTGATTTGTAAGTGAACCATAAGATATATTTAAATTGATAATATTACCATTTTTGAATCTAATTGCTGAATTATTTTTATCTAATTTAAAATACTTATCAATCTTTTCTAAATTAATCCATATACACTTTGAATTATCAACAGATGCAGTTGGAAAAAAAATTAATCTTCTACTTTCTTCAACAATAATTGGAGATTTATGAGTAATGCCTAATAATTTTTTTGTTCCTTCTTTTCTACCTTCATATGAACTACCAAAATATTCACAACTATGTTCCATTATTTTATTAATATTTTCATCAATTTCATATTCATTTTCTTGTTCTATGATTTTGGTTTTTTTATCATTTATTGGTAATAATAATTGTGTATCATAATTTATTTCATAATTCATTATAATTTCCCCCTTTCTTGAATAATGTTATCTACAATAACACAATGGGTATGTCGAAATTTGTCATATTTTGTCGAACATATAATAAAAAAAAACGATTTCTCGTTTTTTAATATGTTTTCATAGGTAAAATTAATTCAATTAATTCATTATTATCAATTTCTTTTAATATTATAGGATTAATTTCACCATTCATTAATATATATATATATTCTTTATTAAACATTTTTAAAGCATCTAACATATATTTAGCACTAAATGAAATTCTAAGTGAATTATTTGTTTCATTATCAACAATAAATCTTTCTTCAACTTTTCCAATATCAATGCTTGATGCTCTTATGATTAAATCATTATTATTTAATTCAACATCAATAATATTTTTATCTTTAGATTGAGTTAATAAAGATGCTCTATCTAATGTATTATAAAAATTTTTTAAATCTACTTTAACTATATATTTAAATTCTTTAGCAATTGAATTATCAGTATTAGGATAATTTCCATTTAATAAAGAAGATTGAAATATTAAATTTTTTAATTTAAATATTATTTTATTACTAAATATATGCATTTCAATTTCTTCATCATCATTTATTATTTTAACAAATTCATTTATATTTCTAGCTGGGATAACAATATTAATATTTTCAGAATATACTTTATTTAAGTTTAATGATACTTTTGATAGTCTATATGAATCTGTAGCTACACATTCAAATAGATCACCTTGAATTTTAATATTTACTCCAGTTAATAATGGTCTACTTTCTTGCATAGAACAAGCAAATGATGTTTTATTTATAACTTCTTTAAACTTTGTACTATCTAATATTATTGGAGTTTTAATTTCTTCTAAATTAATATTTGGATAATCTTCTTCACTAAAACAATTAAAATTATAATTAGATGATTCAGTTTTAAATGATACTTCATTATTTTCAAAATTTTCAATTAATATATTAGAATCAGGTAGTCTTCTTATAATATCTAATAAAGATTTACCATATATTATTGAACATCCTGTTTCTTCAATACTGTTTATTCTTTTCTTTTCAATAAAATATTGAATAGTAATATCATTATCAGTAGCTGTTAAATATAAACCATCCTTTTTTAAATCAAATTTAATTCCATTTAATACTGGAATAATATTCCTAGTAGATAATGCTCTACTAACTGAACTCAAACCTTCAATTAAAATATTTTTTTCAATTAATAATTTCATAATATTCCTCCTTTTTTATTTTATATTATTATTATTGATTGTTAATATTGTTAATAACTTTATTGATTAAAGTGTTTATCAATTATTATATTATTTTTTTATATGTTAATTTGTTGGTAAAATTATTAGTTATTCACGTAACTTATCTTTTAATATTCTTATTACTTCTTGTAAATTTAAATTTGTTTTCAATTCATTAGATATTTTTTCATAAGAATATATTACTGTTGAATGATCTCTACCTCCAATTTCTAATCCAATTCTTTCTAAACTTTCTTCTGTTAGTATTCTACTTAAATACATTACTATTGCTCTTGCTTCAGCTATATTCTTTTTTTTCATTTTACCTTTTATCATACTACTATCAATTCCATAGTATTTTGATACAATATCAATAATTTTTGAAATAGAATTAGTTCTATAAACAGGAGTATCAACAAATTCTTTTAAAGCATCTTTAGCATCATTAATTGTTATTTCATCTATATTAAATATTGACTTATAAGCAGCTATTCTAGTTACTGCACCTTCAATATTTCTTATATCACTTCCACAATTATTAGCGATATAATCAATTATTTCATCATTAATATCAAAATCAAAATTATTTACCATCAACTTATTTTTTATAATATTTCTTTTTAATTCATATTCTGGTGGATTAATTGATTCAGTTAGCCCCCATCTAAATCTTGTTTTTAGTCTTTCTTCTAAATATTTATAATCATTAATTGATTTATCTGAAGCAATAATTATTTGTTTATCATTTCCGTGCAATGAATTAAATGTATTGGTAAACTCTATTTGTGTTTTTTCTTTATTTTCAAGGAACTGAATATCATCTATCATTAATACATCAACATTTCTATATTTTTCTCTAAATGCTTCTAAATATGTTACATTATTATTGTTAGAGTTAACTATTGATCTATAATCATTAGAAAATTGTTCAGCAGTAATATATAAAACTTTTTTATCTGAATGAGTAACTATATAATTGCCAATTGCGTGCATTAAATGAGTTTTTCCTAATCCACTACTTGCATATATAAAATAAGGATTATATAATTTACCAGGATTTTGAGCAACAGCAAGTGCCGTTCCGTATGCAAGTTTATTTGATTCCCCAACGACAAAAGTATCAAAAGTATATTTAGGATTAAAATTACTACTATAATTATAATTAGTAATATCATTATTTATATTACTTTTAACCTCATTTTCAGAATTGATAATATTTGATGAATAATTATCATCTATATTTTTTATATCTGATTCAAATACATATTGAATAGCACATGTATCATTAGTAATATCATTTAAAGTCTCTTCAATTAAAGATTCATAATTTTTTGTTATATTTTGTAATAATAATTCATTATTAGGAACAATAATAATGATTTTACTATTAATATAAGAATGTAATTTTAAATCTTTAAAAATATAATTATAAGACATTAAAGAAACTTTTGATTTAATCTTTGATAAAAATTTTTCCCAAATATCTTCAATATTCATGATTTAAATCCTTTCATAATTATAAATGACTTTTTATTCCTTCTAATAAAATTATAAATCAACTTTTTTTAATTGCAAATTAATTTTTTTTATTAACAAATATATTAACAATTTATTAATAATTTGTCCACATTTTTTTCTTTTAAATAAATGTATTGATTAAGTTATCAACAATTTCAACAATTTTAAATTATTATTTTAAATATTATGTTAACATTTTGTTGATAACTTAACATAATAATGTTAAATTACAGTTGATTTATTTTGTTGTATTTTTGAATTTATAAATTAACATAATATAAAATAATTTGTTTTATTTATTAATGATTGACATTTATTTTATGTTAGTTTATAATCTATTAAGTCGAAAGGAAATAGAGGTATACTAATATGAAAAGAACATTTCAACCAAATAATAATAAAAAAAGTAAAACTTCTGGATTTTTATCAAGAAGAGGTACTAATGTATTAAAATCTAGAAGAGCTAAAGGAAGAAAAGAATTAGCTAAATAAATTACTTTAAATTAAGTAATTTTTTTTATATAATAATCTTGTCAGGTGAATTATGAATAAAAAGTATATTTTAAGAAAAAATGAGGATATTCAAAAAATAATTAATGAATCTAAAAAAATAGTAAATTCTTTCTTTATAATTTATTATAATTATAATGGTTTACCTTATAATAGATATTGTGTAAGTGTAAGTAAAAAAATTGGAAAAGCAAATATTAGAAATTTATATAAAAGAAGAATAAAAGATATATTAATGAAATTTAAATTTAATAATTCATGTGATTATGTTATAATATTGAGGAAGTCCATTTTGAATATAAATTATGAAAAAATGAAAAATGAACTTTCATTATTAATAAAAGGAGAAGATTAATGAAAAATAACATAGGAAAGAAAATAATTATTGCTTTAATATTATTAGTAACTTTAACTGGTTGTACTAAGAGAGTTAATTTTAAAAATGAAGATGGAACTGAAAAAAGTTATGTTTCTAATATTTTATGTAAGCCAGAAACAGAAGAACTACAAAATATTTATATAAATAATAAAGATAAATTAATCGTAGATTATGATTCTTTACCTAGTTGTAAAGAATTAAAAATAAATACTGGTGGATATGAAGGACTTTGGACATCTATTTTTGTTAAGCCATTAGCATGGGTAATAATTAAAATAGGGAATATAGTTAAAAATAATGGTTTAGCAATTATGATTGTTGGATTATTATTAAGATTATTATTATTTCCAATTTCAAAAAAAGCTACTAACATGTCTGAAAACATGAATAAAGCACAAAAAGATCTTAGTAGATTAGAAAAGAAATATGAAGGTAAAGATGATAAAGAATCTATGATGGCTAAAAGTCAAGAGATGATGTTAATATATAAAAAATATAACATTAATCCTATGTCTAGTTGTTTATTTTCATTTTTACAATTACCTATATTCTTTGCTTTTTTAGAAGCAGTATATAGAGTACCAGCATTTTTTGAAAATAATTTTCTTGTATTTAATTTAGGAACAACACCAATTGAAGGATTTAAAGCAGGAAATTATTGGTATATATTATTGATATTATTAATTTTTGGAGCTACATATTATTCCTTCAAAAATATGAATACAAATGGAAATCCAGAACAAGCAAAACAAATGAAAATGATGAGTACCTTTATGACAGTTTTCATCCTAATAGTTTCATTTAGTTTACCAACATCTATTGCATTATATTGGATTGTGTCTAATGGATTTACAGTTGCTCAAAATTTAATAATGAAGAGAGGAAAGTAGTATTATGGAGAAGTACAAATTTCAAGCAAAGAGTGAAGAGGGATTATTAGATAAAGCACTACAAGAATTAAATTTAAAAAGTGAAGATGTTGTTACAAAAACATATGAAGAAAAAGGTGGTTTATTTAGTGGAAAAAAATATACCATTGAAGTAGTAAAATTATCAGATATAGCTGAAGTTGGAAAAGATTTATTAAAAGAATTATTAGAATCTCTTGGAATAGATGCTAATGTTGAAACAAAACTAAGAGATGGAAAAATAAAATATGATGTTTTCTCTAAAAGTAATTCAGTATTAATAGGAAAAAAAGGTCATATATTAGATTCAATTCAAGTATATCTAAGACAAGCTATATTTAATGCTGTTGATTTATATGTTAATGTAACAGTTGATGTTGAAGGATATAAACAAAAACAAATTTACTTTTTAGAAAAAAAAGTAAAAAAGATTGCTAGAGAAGTAACATTATCTAAAGTGGATGTTAAATTAGATCCAATGGATTCTTATACTAGAAAGATAGTTCATGATGCACTACAAGGATTTAAGTATATAAGTAGTGAAAGTGAAGGGGAAGAACCTAATAGATGTGTTGTAATTAGATACGTAGAGAATAAAGAAGACTAGATTATTTCTAGTTTTTTATTATTAATTAAGATATTATATAGGTTATTTAAATATGAAAATTGTTTGTTAGAAAAAACAATTTTTCTTTTTTTTATATAAAAAATGTGCTATAATCTTGTCGAAAGAAAGGGACTACTAATGAAAGATACAATTTGTGCAATAGCAACACTAGTTGGTGAATCTTCTATTAATGTAATAAGAATAAGTGGTAGTGAATCTAT
Organism: uncultured Mycoplasmatota bacterium; assembly: GCA_946413985.1. Taxonomy (GTDB): domain Bacteria; phylum Bacillota_I; class Bacilli_A; order RF39; family UBA660; genus CAG-1000. Next base: position 42,500 of record CAMKMS010000001.1, on the reverse strand, counting down.
AAATATAGTAAATAAGATATTTGATAAAGATTTAGAAAAAAAAGAATCACATACTATTACTTATGGTTTTATTATGGATAAAAATGAAAAAATAGATGAAGTTCTTGTATCAATATTTAGAAGTCCAAAAACTTTTACGAGAGAAGATGTAGTTGAAATAAATACCCATGGTGGTAAAGTATCTGTTAATAAAATAATGGAATTACTATTATTAAATGGATGTAGAATGGCTGAACCCGGTGAATTTTTAAAAAGAGCATTTTTAAATGGAAGAATAGATTTAGTTGAAGCAGAAAGTGTTTCTGATATGATAAGTTCAAAAACAGATGCTGCAAGACGTATGTCAATGAAAGGTATTAGTAAAGAATTATCTAAAAAAATAGATGATTTAAGAAGTAATGTATTAGAATTAATTGCTAATATTGAAGTTAATATTGATTATCCAGAATATGAAGATGCTGTAATAATAACATGTGATCTTGTAAAAGAAAAAATGAAATATATTAAAAATAAAATAGAAAAAATGATTGATTCAAGTAAAAATGGATTAATAATAAAAAATGGATTAAATATTGCTATAGTTGGTAAACCAAATGTTGGAAAGAGTAGTATTTTAAATGCTTTACTTGGTGAAGAAAAAGCAATTGTAACTGATATAAAAGGAACAACAAGAGATATAGTTGAAGGAAGTATATTAATAAATGGAATAGAAGTAAATTTGTATGATACTGCTGGAATTAGAGAAACTAATGAAATAGTTGAATCTATTGGAATAGAAAGAAGTATAAAAAAAATAGAAGAATCAGATTTAGTTTTATTTATAATTGATTCATCAAGTGATTTTGAAGAAGAAGATAAAAAAGTATTAAAATCACTACATGATAAAAAAGTATTAGTAGTATATAATAAGATAGATATAGGTAGTAATAAAATAAAAGAATTAGATAAGTATGATTCAATTGAAATATCTAGTAATGATAAAAATAAAATAGAATTATTAAAAAATAAAATATCTGAAATATTTAATTTAGATAATATAGTAAATTCAGATTATACCTATATATCTAATGTTAGACAAATTTCATTATTAAAAAAATGTTTAAATATAGTAAATGATATTAATAAAGAAGTAAATAATGATATTCCAGTTGATTTAATGGAAATCAACATTAAATTATTATGGGAAACATTAGGAGAAATAACTGGAAATGTATATAAAGATGAACTATTAGATGAAATATTTAGTAAATTTTGTCTTGGAAAGTAGATGATTTGCATGAAATATGATGTTATTGTAGTTGGAGGCGGACATGCTGGATGTGAAGCTTCTCTTTCATGTGCAAGAATGGGTAAAAAAACACTTTTAATTACAGGTAATTTTAAAAATATAGCTGATATGCCATGTAATCCATCAATTGGTGGTTCTGCAAAAGGTATAGTAGTTCGTGAAATAGATGCATTGGGTGGAGAAATGGGATATAACACAGATAGAACTCTTCTTCAAATAAAAATGCTTAATGTAAAAAAAGGACCAGGAGTAAGATCATTAAGAGCTCAAGGTTGTAAAGTTAATTATCCACTTCAAATGTTTGATACTTTATCTCATCAAGAAAACTTAGAATTAAAAGAAGGTTTTGCTAAAGATTTAATTGTAGAAAATGATTATATAAAAGGAATTACAACTGAAGATGGAGAAACAATAAATTCAGATGCTGTAATACTTACAACTGGAACATATTTGAATTCAGACATTTTATGTGCTCATGAAAGTTATAAAGGTGGTCCACATGGTGAAAAGAATTCAATGTTTTTAAGTAAGTCAATGGAGAAATTAGGTTTAAAAATAATTCGTTTAAAAACTGGAACTCCTCCAAGAATACTAAAAAGTTCAATTAATTTTGATGAAGTTACTATTGAAGAAGGAGATAAAACTCCATTAACTTTTAGTAATTTTTATGACGCAACATATGATGTTGATAATCAAAGACCATGTTATTTAACATATACAAATAATGAAACACACAAAATTATTTTAGATAATTTAGATAAATGTGCTCTTTATAGTGGAATGATAAAAGGAGTAGGGCCTAGATATTGTCCATCAATAGAAGATAAAATAGTAAAATTTAGAGATAAAGATAGACATCAATTATTCTTAGAACCAGAAAGAAGTGATGATATTGAATATTATGTAGGTGGTTTTTCTACAACTATGCCACATGAAATTCAAGAACGTTTGCTTCATACAATTGATGGACTTAAAAATTGTATAATAACTAAATATGGATATGCTATTGAATATGATGCATTGGATCCATTAGAGTTGAATATGAATCTTGAAACAAAGAAAATACATAATTTATTTACTGCTGGACAAATAAATGGAACAAGTGGATATGAAGAAGCAGCTGCTCAAGGTCTAATGGCAGGTATTAATACTGTATTAAAATTAGATAATAAAGAACCATTCATATTAAAAAGAAATGAAGCATATATTGGTGTATTAATAGATGATTTAATAAATAAAGGAATAACAGAACCATATAGATTATTAACATCACGTGCTGAATTTAGATTATTATTAAGACATGATAATGCATCACTAAGACTTACAGAAAAGGGAAGAAAACTTGGATTAATAAATGATGAAAAATATAATATCTATTTAAATAAATTAGAAAGAATTAATATATTGGATAATTATCTTAAGAATAATTATTTTGAATTAACAAAAAAAAATAATGAGTTTTTAAAAAAGTGTAATTCATCAAAAATTATGGGAAGAATTAAACTTATTGATTTAGTAAAAAGACCTGAAATTAATTTAAAAGATCTATTAGATTTTTTAGGATATAATGAAAAAGATGAAATAATTGATATGGTAGAAATAAACATTAAATATGAAGGTTATATTAAAAAAACACAAAATGAAGTTAATAAAATGTTAAAACTAGAAGAAAAACAAATACCAGAAGATATTAATTATGATAATGTTAGAAACATTGCAACAGAAGCAAGACAAAAATTTAGTAAAATTAGACCATTAACAATTGGTCAAGCATCAAGAATAAGTGGAGTAAATCCGTCAGATATTACTATGTTACTTGTATATTTAAAAAAGGAATATAATAATGAATAAAAATGAATTTGTTTTAGAATGCAAAAAAATAGGTATAAATATAAGCAGTAATATATTAAATAAATTAGATTTATATTTTCATGAATTAGTTAGTTGGAATAATAAATTTAATTTAACAACAATTATTAATGAAGAAGATGTATATTTAAAACATTTTTATGATTCATTATGTTTAGTAAAGGTAACAAATCTAAATAATAAAAATATTTGTGACTTTGGAACTGGCGCTGGATTTCCGGGAATGGTAATTGCTATAGTATTTGATAAATCAAATATTACTTTAATTGAATCAAATAGTAAGAAAGTAACTTTTTTAGAACATATAAAAAAATTATTAAATTTAAAAAATGTAACAATTATTAATAAAAGAACAGAGGAATATGGAAAAGATAATAGGGAATTATTTGATATAATAACATGTAGAGCAGTATCAGATTTAAAAATAATATTAGAGTTATCTGTATCATTATTAAAAGTAGGTGGATTATTTTTACCATTAAAATCAAATGTTGATGAAGAAATAAATTCATCAATGAAAAAAAGTAAAAAATTAGGTTATGAATTAATAAAAAAAGAAGAGTATTATTTACCAATTGAAAATTCAAAAAGAACAATACTAATTTATAAAAAAATAATAAAGACAGATTTAAAATATCCTCGAAATTATAATTTAATAAAAAAAGATTAATGGTAAATAATAACTTGATAAAAATACTAAAATGAATTAAAATGTATTTAGAATAGGAATAGAGGGATTAGTTATGGAAGAAAAAGATAAAATAGTACAAGTGCCAGTTGAAGATATATTACCAAATAGATTTCAACCTAGGCTTGCTTTTGATGAAAAAGAATTAATAGATCTTTCTAATTCTATTTTGAAATATGGTATTATACAACCTATTGTTCTTAGAAAAATAGGTAGTAAATATGAAATAATAGCTGGAGAAAGAAGATATAAAGCTACTGTAATGGCTGGTCTTAAAACTATTCCTGCAATTATTAATAATACTGATGATAATACAAGTGCAGAAATTGCATTACTTGAAAATTTACAAAGAAAGAATTTAACTGTAATAGAAGAAGCACAATCTTTTAAAAAATTATTAGATAGAGGATTTACTCAAGAAGAATTAGCAAATAAATTAGGTTTAAGTCAATCATCTATTGCAAATAAATTAAGATTATTAAATCTACCTAAAAAAGTTCAAGATGCTTTATTATTTAGTAAAATATCAGAAAGACATGCAAGGAGTTTATTATCATTAAATGATACTGATATGCAATTAGTTTTACTTGATAGAATTATTAATGAAAGATTAACTGTTAGACAAACAGAGGATGAAATAAGTATATTATTAAATAAAAATGATAATAACATTCCAAAAAATATAAATAAATTTATTGAACCAGAAAAAGAAAATAAATTTATTCAATATGTTCCAGATGTTGTAAATATAGAAGAAGATATAACTCCATTTCAATTAAAATTTCAAGAAAATATTAAAAAAATTGAAGAGAATATTAATAATCAAGAAGAAAGTTATCTAGATAATATTATTAATAATGATATGAAAAATAATAATTATGATTATAATGAAAAAGGACATATTGAATTTGATGAAGATAAAAAAGAAAATAAAATAAATTCTAATAATATAAAAGAAAAAGAAGTTAAACAAAATAATAAAATAAGTATAATAAATGTAGTAAATAAAGTAAGAGATTTAGTAAGTGATTTTGATAATAAAAAAATAACAACTAAAGAAGAAGATTATCCTGATAAATATAGAATTGTAATTGAAATTGAAAAAGACGTTGAATAAATGTCTTTTTTAATAAAAAAATTTACTTAATTGTAAAAAGATGTTATACTATTGTTATAAAGAAAAGAGGTAGATTATGGGATTAATTAAAGCATTAACTAGTGCTGCTTCAAGTACACTAGGAGATCAATTTAAAGAATTTGTTACTTGCCCAACAATTGAAAAAGACGTTTTAATTCAAAGAGGAGTTGTAAATCACGGAAGTGGAAATTCAAATCCAACACCAGGAGTTATTTCTAATGGTAGTGGAATAGCAGTACCACAAGGAATGGCTATGATGATTATTGACAATGGAGAAATTAAAGAATTTACTGCAGAACCAGGAACATTTACTTTTGATTCAAGTTCTGAACCAAGTATCTTTACTGGTAATTTAGGTGAAAACATTGTCAATATATTTAAAACTGTTGGAAAACGTTTTACTTATGGTGGACAAGCTGCAAGGGATCAAAGAGTTTATTATGTTAATTTACTTAACATAGTTGGAAACAAATTTGGTTCACCACAACCAAAGAAAATTACTGACGAAAAATATGGAATGTTAGAAGTTACATTCTTTGGAGAATATGCATTTAAAGTTACTGATCCAATTACTTTAGTAAACAGTGTTATTGGAGCAAATCCAGCAGATACTGTAACATATGAAGATATAATTGGAACTCAATTACAAGCAAAATTTGTTGAGCAATTAACTCAAGCAATTTCAGTTGTAATGAGAAAAAATAAAGTATCTTTTGGAGATATTCAACTATACAATAGTGATATTTCTGCTGAAATGAATAGATGTTTAGATGAATCATGGAGACAAAACTATGGTTTAGAAATTACAGATGTTGCTATTGGAGACTTAAACTTAACTGATGAATCAATGGTTAAAGTTAATAAAGTTGATGAAGCAGTTATCTTCTCAAATCAAGGATTACAATCTGGTCTTATGGCTTCAGCTAGTGCAGATGCTCTTAGAAATGCATCAAGCAATCCTAATGGAGCAATGGCAGGATTTATGGGATTCAATATGGCTGCAGGAGCTGCAGGAAGTATGATGGGAGTTGCTAATCAAAATGCTCAAGGAGCACCAGCAGGATATAATCCAGGAAATCAAACACCAGAACCAGGAACATTATTTGGAGCTGCTCCAGCAGCACCAGCTACTCCAGTTGAAGCACCAGCTGCACCTGTAGAAGAAGCACCAGCAGCAACTGGAAGAGAATGTCCAAATTGTCATACTATGGTAGAAGGAAAATTCTGTAGTAATTGTGGGACACAATTAGAATAAAAATAAAAATCCTAATTATTAGGATTTTTTTTTGAAGCATTTGATAATAAGTCATAATATTCTATATAATTAAAACTTGGTTCACTTCCTTTTTCATAATAACAAGTATATCCATTTATTTTATATTTTCCACTTAAAGGATCAATTTGATCACTTGTTATACCACTTGGAATTTCATACCAAGTTTTTTTATTTGATGGAATTGTACTAATAGTTTTGGCCCATATTTTCTTTGGTATTCTTGTTTCATTTTGATCTACTTTATCATTATTATCATTTCCGGCCCAAACCATTACTAAATAGTCTTTATTATAACCAATAGTCCAAAAATCTGTTTCTGTACTACCACTTTTTAATGCATATTTTCCATCAATTAAACTTGAAATACTAACTAAAGTAGGAGATGTGTATTTTAGTAAATCATAATCATAAGTAGAGGTTAATAAATTATTTAAAATATATACATATTTTTTATTCAAAATATATTCATTTTTATATTTATATTCATATAATATATTTCCACTATTATCTGTAATTTTCTCAATTAAATGTGGTGTCTCGTGTTTTCCTTCATTTGCAAGAGTAATATACCCATTAGAAAAATCAATTATATTTATTTCTGTTGTGCCAAGAGCAGAACTTGCATTTTCTTTTACTTTTTCTTTAATTTTAACTTTAGAAATAATTTCACTTAATTTATCCATTCCTAAAAACAAATGTGTCTTCATAGCATAGATATTGTCAGAAGAAGCAAGTGCAAGAAGCATTGTAATATTAGTATTAGCATATCTATTTCCAAAATTACTTGGTGAATATAATTCATTACCTAAATTAAAAGTTGTTCTTTCACTTAAAAAAGTAGATGATGGAGTAAAACCATTTTCTAGTGCAGAATAATATAAAAATGGTTTAATTGTTGATCCAACTTGTCTTTTAGAATAAACAGCTCTATTATATTCAGATTTCGAATAATCTTTACCACCAATTAGGGAAACAATTTTACCTGTTTTAGGTTCTACTACAATAGATGCAACTTGCATACTTGTATCTTTCATTTCTTCATCAATATTATTTTCTAATATTCTTTGAACATCAGAATCAAAATTTGTATATATTTTTATTTCATCAAAATCTAAAAGTGAGTTTGGTATTTGATTTAAATTTGACATTTCATTTAAAACTGCGTCTTTATAATAATAAGCACTTGATAATTGTATTTTGTTATGTTTACCATAAAAAACTAATTGTTTATTATATATTTTTTCTACTTCTTTTTTACTAATATATCCATTTTTATACATACTTGTTAATACATCATATTGACGTTTTTTAGCATTATTATAATTAATAATAGGATTATAATAAGTTGGACTTTTAGGAATTCCTACAATAATAGTGGCTTCTTCAAGAGATAATTCATTTGGTTCTTTATTAAAATAATAATTACTTGCTTCCTTTATACCATAATTTCCAGCACCAAAATCAATTGTATTTAAATATCCTTCTAATATTTCATCTTTAGTATAATGCATTTCAATTCTTATTGTTAGAATAGCTTCTTCTATTTTTCTTTTCCATGTCTTATCAAAAGTAAGATATAGATTTTTAACATATTGTTGAGAAATAGTTGAAGCACCTTGTTCAATATTTTTACTTTTTATATTTATTATTAATGCTTTTATAATTCTTAAAATATCAAAACCTTTGTGAGAATAAAAATTCTTGTCTTCAATTGAAATAATAGCATTTTTAATATTATCATTTATATCATTCAGTTTAACATAATTATTATAATCTTTATTAAATATATCATTACCATCTTTATCTAATAACACGATTTTATCTATTTCATTTATATTTACTTTAGGTGTGATAAAAGCATACACATAAAGGCTTAATATAAATATAATTATAGTGAAAAAAAGAACAATAAGTATTCTTAAAAATAATAAACATTTTTTCATAAATAATGCCTCATATTTATTATGGAAATAAATATAAAAAAAATACTTGATTTATTACAAAAAATAAGTATAATTTTAATGTAAGAAGACGAGAGATTGTCGCGGGAGGAAATAATAAAAAAATGAAATTAAAGGACTATACACTAAAAGAACTAGAAACTTTACCTTTTGATGATATTGCTTATATGATATTAAAAGAAAAAGGTAAAAAGATGAAAATAAATGAAATATTCAAAATCATTTGTAACAAACTTAATCTTGGAGAAACAGCATTTGAAGAACAAATAGGTGATTTTTTCTCATTGTTATCAACTGAAAAAAGATTTATCCAATTAGATAAAGGATATTGGGATTTAAGAGAAAATCATACTGCTGAGATTAGTATAAAAGAAATAGAGGATGAACTTGATGATGAAGTATTAATTGAAGATGATGATAATGAAGATGATAAAGATGAAAAAGAAGATAATTACTATGATAATATAGATGATGTTGATGATGATGAAGAAGATGATGATTTAAAAGATCTAGTAATTGTTGATGAAGGGTATGAAGACGAAATAGATTTATAGCGAAACTTTCTTTGATATTATAAATTATAAAAAGGAGATATTATGAAAGAAAGATTAGATATAATAAATGAAAGATATAATTATTTATGTGAAGAATTATTAAAACCCGAAATATATAATGATTATAAAAAAATGCAAGAGGTTTCTAAAGAAAAGAATTCGATTGAGAAAACAGTTGAAACTTATAAAAAATACAATACAACTATAGATGATATAGAAGCTGCAAAAGAGATGATGAAAGATCCTGAAATGAGAGAATTTGCAGAGGAAGAATTAGAAAATCTTCATAATGAAAAAGAAGAATTAGAAAACAAATTAAAAAGAATGCTTTTACCAAAAGACCCAAACGATGAAAAAAATGTTATAATGGAAATTCGTGGTGCTGCCGGTGGGGATGAAGGAAATATCTTTGCTGGAGATTTATTTAGAATGTATACTAAATATGCGGAACATCAAGGATGGAAATTAGAAGTAACACATGAAGTAGAAGGTGAAAGTGGGGGATATGCTCAAATTGAATTTATGCTTAGTGGAGAAGCAGTTTATTCAAAATTAAAATATGAAAGTGGAGCGCATAGAGTACAAAGAGTTCCCGAAACCGAATCAGGTGGAAGAGTACATACTTCAACTGCAACAGTTCTTGTTATGCCAGAAGTTGAAGAAGTGGATGTCGAAATAAAAGATAGTGATATTAGAGTAGATATAACTAGAAGTAGTGGTGCTGGAGGACAATGTGTTAATACAACAGATTCTGCTGTTAGACTTACTCATATTCCAACAGGAATAGTTGTTTATTGCCAAGTAGAAAGAAGCCAAATAAAAAATAAAGAAAGAGCTATGCAAATTTTAAAAACTAGACTTTATGATTTAAAACAAAGAGAACAAGATGAAAAAATTGGTAATGAAAGAAGAAGTAAGATTGGAACAGGAGATAGAAGTGAAAAGATAAGAACATATAACTATCCTCAAAATAGACTTACTGACCATAGAATTAATTATACAGTAATGCATTTAGATAAAATTATGGAAGGCGATATTGAAGAATTAATTGAAGCATTAATTGCTGAAGATGAAAGAATTCGTTTGGCTGAACATGAAGGATAAAATAATTAAATTAGGTTTTTCATCAAGAGAAGTTGATGAATTATTAAAAGTAAGTAAAAATATAGAAAAAGATTATTTAAAATTAAAACAAAACTACCCAATCCAATATTTGATTGGGTATGTTGATTTTTATGGATATAAAATAGATGTAAATGAAGATGTTTTAATACCTAGATATGAAACAGAATTATTAGTAGAAAAAACTATTAAGTATATCAAAAAGATATTTAATAATAATGTTAATATTTTAGATATAGGAACTGGATCAGGTGCGATAGCAATAGCTCTTAAAAAAAATATTGATTCTAATATAACTGGAGTTGATATAAGTGATAAAGCATTATTAATGGCAAATAAGAATGCTATTAATAATAATATTGATATTAATTTTATTAAAAGTAATATATTTAGTAATATAAATGATAAATATGATGTAATAATTAGCAATCCACCTTATATATCTATAGATGAAGAAGTTATGGACAGTGTTAAAAAATATGAACCTCATTTAGCACTATATGCCGATGATAATGGATTATATTTTTATAAAAGAATAATTGAAGAAGCAAATTTGCATTTGAATAAAAAGTTTATCATTGCATTTGAAATTGGATATTGGCAAGCAGATTTAATAAAAGAAATTGCTTTGAAATATTTTCCAAATTCCAAAATATTAATAGAAAAAGATTATACTAATAGAGATAGATATGTTTTTATAATAAATGAATAAAAAATAATAAAACCAACCAATATATGTTTGAAAGGTTGGTTTTTGAATGAAAAAAATAATTATATTAGTAGGATTTTTATTAGTAATGTACATACTTAGTATAGATGAATATAATACAAGTGAAGATACTATTAGATTTAGAGTAATATCAAATAGTGATTCAAAAAAAGATATAATAATGAAAGAAAAAGTAGTTAATGAATTATCTCCAATATTATTTATAGATAATAGTAGTGTTGAAGAAGCAAAGAATAATATTTATTCCAATTTAGAAAATATAGATAATAAAATAGATAAATTGTTTAAAAAAAATAATTATAATAAAAAATACAATATTTCTTATGGTCTTAATGAATTTCCAAAAAAAGTATTTATGAATAAAGTATATGATGAGGGAATGTATGAATCATTAGTTATAGAAATAGGTGAAGCAAAAGGTAGTAATTATTTTTGTATTTTATATCCTTCTCTTTGTATGTTAGACTATGAAAACATAAATAAAGATACTAATTATAAGTCTAAAATAAAAGAAATATTTAGTAAGATATTTTAACGTAAAAAAATGTATACTAAGTTGATTATTCTTTATATTAATAGTATAGTATAGTTAGGAAAGGCTTTTAAGGTGAAGTATGGCAAAATTAACTATAGAGGGAGGACATCAACTATCTGGAGAAATAAAGATAAGTGGTGCTAAAAATAGTGCGGTTGCTTTGTTACCAGCTGCTATTTTGGCGAAAGAAAAAAGTACTATTTTTAATGTTCCTGAAATAAGAGACATTGAATATTTAATAGATATTATGAATTTACTTGATTGTAAAGTTACTCATAAAAATGATGCATTAATAATAGACAATACTAATTTACAAAACAAACCTATTCCAGAAGAATTAAGTGTCCAAATGAGAGCATCATATTATTTTATGGGTGCATTACTTGCAAAATTCGGTAGAGTTGAAATGTCATTTCCTGGAGGATGTAATATTGGAGCTAGACCAATAGATATACATATAAAAGGATTTGAAGAATTAGGCGCTCATGTTGAAATTATAAAAAATAGATATATTATTACAGCAAATAAACTAGTAGGAAAAAGAATATATTTTGACTTTCCAAGTGTAGGAGCAACAATTAATATTATGCTTGCTGCAACTGGAGCTTATGGAACTACAATTATTGAAAATGCAGCTACTGAGCCAGAAATTGTAAATGTTGCTTCATTTTTAATAAATATGGGAATAGAAGTTAGAGGAGCAGGTACTAAAAAAATAGAAATAGTTGGAACAAAAGAAACTAAAAATGGAATAGTTGAAGTATTTCCTGATAGAATAGAAACAGGTACATTTGTTATAATGGGAGCTTTAATTGGTAAAGATTTAAGAATTAAAGGAATAATTAAAGAACATAATGAAGCTCTATTTATGAAATTAGATGAAATAGGCGTTAAATATCAAATAGATGAGGATGTTATGACTATTTCTAAATGTGAAAATTTGAAAGCAACTAATATAAAAACTTTAGTTTTTCCAGGATTCCCAACAGATTTACAGCAACCAATTACTACTTTGTTAACACAAGCAGATGGTAAATCAATTATTGAGGAAACAATATATGAGAATAGATTTAAGAATACATATGATTTAAATAGAATGGGAGCTCAAACAAATATATTAACTTTAAATAAATTAGAAATAAAAGGTCCTAGAAAATTAGTTGGAGCAAAGGTAATTGCAACAGATTTAAGAGGAGGGGCATCTTTATTAATAGCAGGATTAATAGCTGAAGGAACAACTGAAATAGAAAATTCAGAATATATTCAAAGAGGATATAGTAATCTTGTTACAAAATTAACAAATGTTGGTGCTAAAATAGAAATAACTGAGTAATATTTTATAGGTGATAAATCTATGAAAATAAAACTTCTAGTTATTTTTTTCTTTGTTTCAATAATATCAATTTTAATTTTTAAATACTATGAAAAAGAAGAAGAAAATATTTTATATATTGGTGAAAAATATTATTTAAATAGTATAAATTATAATTATTATAATTTGTTTTTATATGATAATATTACTTATAAAGAATTAATAAACAGAATAAAAGATAATGACTATATTATTTCAAAAAATAAAAGAATATATTTAAATCAATTAATAATGAATTCAGACGTAATAATAATTGGTGCTAATAATAATGAATATAATAAGGTTTGTAATAGCAATGATATAAATATTGATTATTATAATAATAAAAATAATATAAATAAAAATGAATTAATAAAAATTATCTCAAAAATATCTCATGCAAAAGTAATTATATTAAATAATTATTGTAAAAAGAATAATATAAATTAGTAATTGTGCTTGATTTTATTAATAAAACAATGTATAATACGCTATGAAGTTATTTCTATAACTATCAGTTAGTTATGGCGAGGAGGATAAAATATATGAAAAAGGGAATACATCCAGAATTAAAAACATGTAAGGTTAAATGTGCTTGTGGAAATGAATTTGAAGTAAGATCTACAAAAAGTGAAATACAGTTAGAATCATGTAATAAATGTCATTCATTTTATACAGGAAAGTATAAGACAGTTAAGACTGGAAATGTACAAAAATTCAAAGATAAATATGGAATCACTGATTAATAGTGATTTTTTTATATGGTGAAAAATGAAAATAAATGAAGAAGAAATAGATATTAGCGATTTAGTTAATCAAAAGTATATGCATAAAAAAATTAATAAAGATATATTTCTATCTGATTATCAAATAGAAGTATTAAATAGATATGACATTGATCCTTATAAGTGTGCTAGTATAAAAGATTTATTATTTCAAATAGATGAAATATTAGAAAGCGATGATTCTCTTGAAGATTTAGACAATATTTCTCGAGAAATTAGTGAATTTAATTATTATGCTAATACAAACAAGTAATTGAAAAAAAGTAATAATTTTGCTATCATATAATTATGAAAAATAAAGGATATGGATATATAATTATGGTTATTATTTCATTAATAATACTAGCTATTATTAATTTCTTTATGTTTGGTTTTAATTCAATAGATAGTAAAATTCTTAATAAGAATTGGTATCATTATGATTACACAACTGGTTATTATGAATTACTAATAATTAATAAAGATAAAATAGAGTATAAAAGTAATAATTCACAAATTGATTTAAGTGATTGTAATACATATAATTATGATAAAAAGAAAAATTTAATTGAAATGAATTGTGGAAAAAATTTAGAAATTCGTAAAATTAAATCAAATTCTTTAGAAACAAAAATAGACATTTATGATAAAGTTTTTTTTGATAATATTGAAGATTCAATGAATTATGAATTTAAGAATTATTTTGGAAAAAGTATAATTGATTTTAAGGATGAAAAAAAAGAAGTAACTGAATATAGTAAAATTGATAGTGAAAAGCTTTTGAAATTAATGAAAGAAAAAGGTTATTCTAAAATAGTTTTTATGGGCAATAATTGCACATCATTAGATTGTATACTAGCACTAGATATTATGGAAAAATGGATTATTAAGAATCCTAATATTTATTTTTTTGATTCAAATGAATTAAATAATTCAACTATAAATGATTTATCAAAATATATTAGCGATATAGATAAAGATATATATTTATATAATGATATAAGTCCTAGAGTATTGATTATTAAAAATGGTAAAATAATAGATAAATATAATATAAAATGTAATGGTTTTAATTGCAAAGGACTTTATAAGAATGAATTTTAAGGAGTAATAATGAAAACATATATATGTGATAATTGCGGATTCATTAATCAAATTGAAGACTTTAATCAAGATTCAGTTTGTTTAAATTGTAAAGCATCATGTGACAAACTTAGATTAATAGAGAATCAAATAGCAGAAAATGAAATAGATGCAATAATAAATTCAGTTATTGATAACTTAACTGAAGAAAAAGAAGAAAAAATAATTAATAAAAAAGGAAAAGAAGAAAAATATATATTAATTGATGAATTTAATCCATGTATAAAAAAGAATAGTGAAAAATGTGTTAATTGTGGTCAATGTAAAAAGACTTGTGAAAAAAATGCAAATTTAAGATATGATTTAAATAAATGTTTAAATCCTATTTGTATTGGTTGTGGTTCTTGCGTATTGAATTGTCCATCTGGCTCAATAACAGTTAAAGAAAGTTATAAAGAAGTAAAGGAAATAATTGATAAAAATGAAAAGATTGTAGTTGCAATAGTAGAACCTAATACATCATTATTCATTGCAGAAAAATATAACTTAGATCTTGATAACATTGACTATAAATTAAATGATGCACTAAAGAAAATAGGCTTTGATTATGCATTTAATAGTGGATTTGCTATAGATGTAGGTATTGTTGAAGAAGTATCAGAATTTATCGAAAGATTAAAAAACAAACAATTATTGCCTTTAATATCAGCAAATTGTCCAAGTATAACAAAATATTTGGAAATATATCATCCAGAAGTAATTAATAATATATCTACAACAAAAAATCCATTATTTATAGAAAGCTTTTTTATTAAAGATCTTTTTTGTAATGAAAAAGGATTCAATAACGAGAAGATTATAACGGTTGGAATAACATCATGTTTATCTAATAAGATGAAAATGAAAGAATCAGATAATAATTTGGATTATGTTATAACAATAAATGAGTTAATAAAAATGATAGAATTAGAGCAAATTAACATGAAGAGTTTAGCATTATCAGAATATGAAAATTATAGTAATTATAGTAATAGTGCAAAATTATTAGATTTATGTGGTGGTCAAAGTGAAATATTTATTAAGTCTTTTTGTAAATTAGTTAGTAAAACAAAAAATAGTGTAAATGAAATTGATGAAAGTCAATTTATGAACATCAATGGTATAAAAGATATTAATATAGATATTGGAAATTATAAATTAAGAGTAGCAATTGTTAATAGTTTATATGAGCTTGATTACTTAATTGATAGTGGAAATTATAAAAAATATCATTATATAGAAGTTAAATTATGTAAAAATGGATGTTTAGATGGAGCAGGTTATAAATGTGAAGATATTGAATCATTGAAAGAAAAAATATATAAAAGTGTAAATAATTATTCACTTGATAACGAAAGTGTCAAACAAATATATAAATCTTATCTATCCAAGCCTTTAAGCCAAAAATCAGTAGAATTACTACATGAAAAATATGAAAATAAATCAAATAATTTGTCAAATTTATAAAAAAAATAATAAAATAAAAAAAATGTGTTGACATTTTTTTTTATTATTGATACAATAAATATGTCCAATAGAGATAGTAGATAGGTGTATTATATTAATAAAATTAATTTTTTATTAATATTTATATATCTAATCTATTATTGATTGGTGAAAAAATCTATATATATTTATTTAATTAAAATAATAGTGGATATTATATTTCAACATTATTTTTAATTAATAATATTAATAGTATTATTAATTATTATAATGTACTTATAATATTAGATATTATACTTCCTAATTAATTAGTATTAACTTATTAATTAATTATATATAATATTTTGTTATATTTATTAAATAATATTTATAGTTTTAAAATATTATTAATATTAATTTATTAATTATATTTTAAATTATATTTATTATATGTTTAAATAATTGTAATTTATATTATTTATAATTGGTATTAATTTATTAATTATTCTTAATATATTATTACTTTATTTAAACCATATAATATATATTTATAATAAATATTAATTTATTTATTGTTTATATATATTATAACTATATAACACTTATTATTTCATTATTTAAATATTATTACATTTATTTTATTTAATATTAATTTATTATGTATTATAAATGCTAATCATATTTATTATAATATATATATTTTAATTTAATTTATATACTTTATTATATATTAATAATTAATTTTATTGATATATAGTGATTATATTTTATTAATTTAATTTATATATTCTATTATATAATAATAATTAACTTTGTTATTATATAATAATTATATATTATCAATTTAATATATAATTTCATTAAATAAATATATTCTTATTTAATTAAGAAATAGATACTAATCTACCAAGGACAAATGATATATCGTTGAGAAAGTGAAACTCAAAATGATTAGGGATTATGCTAAATACTGATAATATTTAGAGTAATATTTATATTAAATTATTCATTTAATATAAATGACTATAATCTTATTTTCAAGAAACTGGAAGCAATTAGTTTTATCAGAGCTAGTTGTTTTTTCTTAGGAGAAATTTATGAGATACATTATTATATTTTCTATTACATTTATACTTTGCATGTTTATTATTTTTTATAATCCATACTTAGGTGTATATGATAAAAGTATTACAATTTATCTTGATGATGAATTAGAAAATTATGATTGGAATTATAAAATAGATAATGATAATTTAGAACTTTCCAGTTCTGACACAAATAATTGGACTTTTACTGTTAATAAAAATGGTATTTCAAATTTATACTTTACATATTCTGATCAAGATAATATAAAATATGAAATTTATTATAAACTAAGAGTTCGAAATAATAAAATTTATTGGTTAGAAGGATATGGTAAAGGTTTACTAGAATATCCAAATCCAAAATAAATCAAATGTATTTATACATTTTTTTTATTGTTCGTGTATATTTTTTTATAAATATATGATATTATTATATTAGTGGAGGTGTAAAATGGAACCTTATAAAGCAAAAAAAATGCCTTTAGAGTTTACTAATAATATAGAACTTAACAATTTATTATATGAAGCAACTGAAAAGTATGGAGAATATAAAGGATATTTAAAGAATATGTTATTTGATTATAAAAGTTATTTAGAAAATGCCTTTATTTCTGATTTATTTTATTCTTTTAAAATTGATAATACCAAAATAGAAAAAGAATATATGTTTCATACTCCTTATATGAATAATTCAAATGATATAATTGAATTTAATAATTTAAAAAAAGGATTATTAATTGGTTTATCGGATGCTTTAAAAGATAGCATTTCAAAAGATACTTTTAATAGAATTAATAAAGTTTTATTTCAAGGATGTAAAAAAAATAGCATTACAAAAGGTAGTGGAAAATTTAGGAAGAAACAGAATTTCTTATTAAAACCAGGATTAGCTGGATCTAGTGTATCTTTTGTTCCACCATTATATAAAGATTTAGATTATTATATGGATGATTTAGTAAATTATATTAATAATAATAATGATAATTATTTTATATCTACTATTTTAACTCATTTTCAATTTGAAAAATTACATCCATATATATCTGGGAATGGAAAAATTGGCCGTTTAATAATTCCAATTCAATTATCATTGTATAAAAAAGAAACACCAATATTATTTATATCTAAAAGTATAGAAAATCTTAAAAATACATATTTTACATTACTAAGTGGTGAAATAGAAGAAGATATAAATAAATTCATTAAAATGATGATTCAATGCATTATAAATGAATGTAATATCAATATAAAGAATATAATGAAATTAAATAAAATATATAATGATGACTATAATTCATTTAAAGAAAGAATTGGTGGATCAACAATTTTTAAAGTATATCCTGTTATTATAAAGAAAATAGTCTTTACAACAAATGATTTAGTTAAAGAAACTGGACTTCATATTAATTCAATTAATAAAGTATTAAATAAATTACAACAAGAAGGATATATAATAAAAGAAAAAAAGAAAGGAACTAATAGAGTTACTTTCACTTATAAAAAAATGTATGATGTATATGTTAATTAAGAATCTATTATTGATTCTTTTTTATTCAAAAAAATTATTTATAGGAGTTTCTAATACAATAGCAATTTTATATAAATTTGTAATACTTATACCCTGTTTAATCTTATTTGATTCAAGATTACTAATAAGTGAAACTGAAGAACCTATTGCTTCTGCTAATTTTTCTTGTGTAATTTTATCTTTATGAGTTTTGTTATATAAAAGTCTATATTTTTTAATATTATAACCTACTAATTCATTTAATTTTTCTTGAGTCATATTAATCACCATTACAATTATAAAATATCCATTTAAAAATGTATAGTATAACTTTACATAATTAAATAATAAAAAAATGTAAAATTAGAGATAGGTGAGATGTATGACTAAATTTAAAAGAGATTTTGTTTTTAATGATAATATAATTGAGGTTGTTGCATATAATGTAATTAAATATAGAAAATTAAATGGAATAACTCAAGAACAATTAGCAATAGATATTGGAGTATCACCAGAATTTATTAGAAAGTTTGAAAGTACCAAAGGTAGTGAAGGATTGTCATTATTATCATTATATAAGATTTCAATAGTACTTAATGTTACAATGGATAAATTCTTTGAATCTACCTATCAATAAAGAAATTTTCAATAGGTATTTCTAGTATTTTACTTATTTTATATAAATTATATATACTGATACCTTGAAGTGTTTTTTTACTTTCTAGATTTCCTATAAGAGATGTTGAAACATTTGCAATTTCAGCAAGAGCTTCTTGAGTAAGCTCTTTTTTATTTAAACTATATAGTTTTCTATAATATCTAATATTTTTTCCAATTATACTATATAATTCTTCTTGATTTTTAAAATTATATTCTTCATTCATAATAACTCCTACTATTTATTTTGCCATTATTTATTTTTTTTAACCATTTACTCCAAATAATAAATTATTACCCACAATGAGAAGAAATAAAAAAATATTTTTTTCTTGAAAATATGACAAAAATAGTGTATTATTAAATGCGTGCCAAAAGGGGATGAATATTATGGAAAAAATAATAAATTTTGCTGTAGTTGCACATGTTGATGCTGGTAAGAGTACATTAGTTGATGCTTTACTTAAACAAGGTGGAGTATTTAGAGATAATGAACAAGTAGTAGATTGTGTTATGGATAGTGGAGACCTTGAACGTGAAAGAGGTATTACTATAACAGCAAAAAACTGTGCTATTAGATATAAAGGTTATAAAATGAATATAGTTGATACTCCAGGACATGCTGATTTTTCTAGTGAAATAGAAAGAATAATAAAAACAGTAGATACTGTAGTATTATTAGTAGATTCAGCAGAAGGACCAATGCCACAAACAAGATTTGTATTAAAAGAAGCATTAAAAAATGGTCTAAGACCAATTTTGTTTATAAATAAAATTGATAAAAAAGATGCTCGTAGTGAAGAAGTAGTAAATATGACTTTTGATTTATTTTGTGATTTAGGAGCTGATAATGATCAATTAGATTTTAAAATTCTTTATGGTATAGCTAAAGAAGGAATAGCAAAGTATGAAGAAAATGATGATAGTCATGATATTACTCCTTTACTTGATACAATAATTGA
Organism: uncultured Mycoplasmatota bacterium; assembly: GCA_946413985.1. Classification (GTDB taxonomy): domain Bacteria; phylum Bacillota_I; class Bacilli_A; order RF39; family UBA660; genus CAG-1000. Next base: position 22,466 of record CAMKMS010000001.1, on the reverse strand, counting down.
AACAACTAAACCATTTGAAGGAAATGAAAATGATCCATTACAATTTCAAATTTCATCATTAGATTATGATGATTATATTGGAAGACTTGGTATTGGAAGAATAAATAAAGGAAAAATTAAAACTGGTCAAATGGTTACAATATCTAAAAATGATGGAACTCTTAGTAAAGAAAGAATTACTAAAATGTTTGTAAATGAAGGTATAAAGAAAAAAGAAGTAAGTGAAGCTTATTTTGGTGATATAGTAACTATAGCTGGTTGTCCTGAAATTTCAATTGGAGATACTATATGTGATGTGGATCATGTAGATCCTCTTCCAAGTATTGAAATAGAAAAACCAACTCTATCAATGAATTTTATGGTTAATACTTCTCCATTTGCAGGTAAAGTAGGAAAATTTGTTACAAGTAGACATTTAAGAGATAGATTAATGGCAGAACTTGAACGTAATGTTGGTCTTGAAGTAGAAGAACTTCCTACAAATGATGGATTTAAAGTATCAGGAAGAGGAGAATTACACTTATCTATATTAATTGAAAATATGAGAAGAGAAGGTTATGAGTTAGGTGTATCAAAACCTGAAGTTATTTTCCATGAAGAAAATGGTCAAAAATTAGAGCCATTTGAAAAAGTAATTATTAGTGTACCAAATGAATATTCTGGAACAGTAATTCAAGATTTAAGTGAAAGAAAAGGTACAATGGAATTAATGGAAAACGCAGAGGATAATTATGTAAGACTAGAATTTACTTGTCCAACAAGAGGTTTAATTGGATATAGAAATAACTTTATTACAAATACTAAGGGTGAAGGTATTATGGTTAGAAGTTTTGATTCATATAAGCCATATGCTGGAGAAGTAAGTGGACGTAAAAATGGCGTTTTAGTTTCAATGGAAACTGGAGTTACATTCGGTTATGCATTATATAATTTACTTGATAGAGGAACTATGATAGTAGATCCAGGAGTAAATGTATATGAGGGAATGATTGTAGGTATTCATAATAAAGAAAATGATTTAAATGTAAATCCATGTAAAAATAAAGAGTTTTCTAATACTAGAAGTAAAAGTAGTGATGAAGCAATTACTTTATCAAAACCTAAAACATTCACTCTAGAAGAAGCATTAGAATTTATCGAAAAAGATGAGCTTGTAGAAGTTACACCTGATGCTATTAGATTAAGAAAGAAAATACTTGATCAAAAAGAAAGATTTAGAAGTAATAGATAAAAAAAGAAGTTGTTAACAACTTCTTTTAAATTTACTTAATATTTTAGAAACTAAAAATATAATATCATCGCTATTTTTAATAGCCATTTTTTTACCAATTGCTTTTCCACCAACAGTTAGTGATGATATAACTGAACTAATAATAATAATTGTTATTATTGGTGAAATATTAAATTTTGTTGATAGTATAATTGCAATCATAGCTGATAGAGCACCACTTACTATTCCACAAATATCGCCAATTACATCATTACAAATGGAAGATATAGTGCTTCCATTTTTTATTAAATATACGCCTTCTTTAGCACCTTTTATTTTCTTTGTACTTTTAGCATGAAATGTTGCTTCTTCAGCTGTTAATACAGCAGTTCCGACTACATCAAATAGTATTCCAATAAAAACAAATAAAATAGTTAATATTATTAATATAATTATATTATCAAATTTATTAATTATAACATTTGAAAAAGTATTAAAAATTATAGCTACAAAAAAAGTATAAAAAAAAGCTTTTAAAATCCAGTTATCATTTTTCATTTATTTTCTCCTAAAAAAAAACTGTATGGATTATTACAAATTAATTTTACGGCTTTGGTCGAGTTGAATTTCTCTTATATCTACCCTTAGTTACCTTTAGGCAATTTCTTTTTAAAGATACAAATCATATGTTGCCAGTATGATCACTCGATCACCACTTAGTCCGCACCTCAATCTTTATAATAAGGACACGCTAGAGGTTTTCCCAAACAAATATATTTCACTTTTATTCGCTTTTGCAATTTATTTTTCAATATTAATATCCCAATAAATCACTCACGACATGCGCTTTCATAATCTCCGATGTGATGAAAGGAATTTTTATATATGCCATTATATAATATCCTTAAATCTAAAATTATACATTTGCCCCAATCTGGGCGAGAGAAGCATAATATATAAAGTATCATTTTACGCAATTAGTGGATTTTTAGCCCCACCTTCTAGTGAAAAATTTGACTAGCATAGTGCTCCACACACTTAATAATATTAACATAAAAATATAAAAATGTCAAAAGAGGGTAAATTTGTTGAAATAAGTTTACTTTGTGTTATAATCTATGTATGAAATGGAGAGGTGTTTATATATGAGTTTTATTCGTGAAACAGAAGAATATCTAATAAAACTTTTATCTAGTTTAGGATATGAATTAGATAATGTTGTTTTGGAGTCCTCTTCAAGACGTGATTTAGGTGAATTTCAAATAAATGTTGCTATGAATTTAGCAAAAAAATATGGAAAAAATCCTAGAGAAATAGCACAAAATATTGTTGATAATTTAGATGATAGATTTGAGAGTGTTAATATTGCTGGACCAGGATTTATAAATGTAAGTATTAATAAAGAAAAATTACTTGATAAAATGAATAAATCAATTGATAATTTTGATGAATTAATTGATAAACAAGAAAAGAAAACAATTATTATTGATTATGGTGGCGCTAATGCTGCTAAAGCATTACATGTTGGTCATATGAGAAGTGCTAATATTGGTGAATCATTAAAAAGACTAGCTAAAGTACTTGGAAATAATGTAATTGGAGATGTTCATATTGGAGACCTTGGACGTCAATCTGGAATGGTTATTTCAGAAATAAAAAGAAGAAAACCAGAATTATGTTTTTTTGATCCAAATTATAAAGGTAAATATCCAAAATTAGATATTACTCCAGAGGAATTATCAGTATATTATCCTACAGCAAGTAAAGATGCAAAAGAAAATCCAGATAGAATGGAAGAGGTAAGACAAATTACTGCATGGGTTGATGAAGGACGTGAACCATATTTTAGTATGTGGAAAGATATTGTAGAAGTATCTGGAAATGATATTAAGCATGTATATAATTATTTAAATTGTAATTTTGAATTATGGGAAGGTGAACTAAGTTCTTTAAAATATATTGAGCCAACATTAAAAGTATTAGACCCATATATGTATGAATCAGAAGGAGCTAAAGTTATAGATGTTAAAAAAGATGATGATAAGATAGAAGTACCTCCTTTAATAGTAATAAAAAATGACGGAGCGTCAATTTATGCAACTCGCGATTTAGCTACAATATATAATAGAGTAAAAACATATAACCCTGATGAAATATGGTATGTAGTTGATAGTAGACAATCTCTATATTTTGAACAAGTTTTTAGAGCATCATATAAGTCAGGATTAGTTAAAAAAGAATGTGCTTTAAATCACTATGGTTTTGGAACAATGAATGGTAAAGATGGAAAACCATTTAAAACAAGAGATGGTGGTGTTTTAGAATTAAATTCATTATTAACACTAGTTAAAGAAGAATTAACTAAGAGGATGAATAAATATGATAATGAAGAAGAAAAAAATGATATTCTTGATAAATTAACAGTTGCTACAGTTAAATATGCTGATTTGTCTCCAACAAGAACAACTGATTATATATTTGATATTGAAAAGTTCTGCTCTTTTGAAGGTAAAACTGGTCCATATATTTTATATACTATGGTAAGAATTAATTCTATTTTAAATAAATCAAATCTTAATGATATTGAAATAAAACAAATATATAGTGATACAGAAAAAGATATTTATATTAAGTTATTAGAATTATCTAGAGTATTAAATAAATCTTATAGTGAAAAAACGCTTAGTTATATTTGTGAATTCTTATTTGATATATGTAGTTTATTTAATAAGTTTTATGGTGAAACAAATATTATTAATGAAAGTGATATAGATAAAAAAAATACATATTTATCAATGCTTAAACTGGTTTATAATACATGTGAACAACTACTTGATATACTTGCTATTAAAATTCCAAATAAGATGTAAAAAAAGATAATATTAAATATTGTCTTTTTATATTGAAAAGAGTATAAAAAAATGTTGTTTATTATAATTTATTATGATATAATACCTTCGAACGAAAAGTTCCTTGCTTCATATATTGAAGCCGATTAGACCAAAAGGAGGTGTGATAATGAATAAATATGAAATAATGTTTATCGTTAGAGCTGATATTGATGAAAAGACTCAAAGTGATACAGTTGCTGCTTTTAATAAAGTACTAACTGATATGAAAGCTAAAATCATTAATACTAAAGATATGGGACAAAAGAAATTAGCTTATCCTATTAAAAAACAATTAAGAGGCAACTATTATGTTCTTAATGTTGAAGCTTCTGCTGCTGCAGTTAAAGAATTTGATAGAAAAGCTAAAATTGATGAAAACATCTTAAGACATATTGTCATAAGAGAAGAGGAGTAATTAATGAATAAGATTATATTAGTTGGAAGACTAACAAAGGATCCTGAAGTTAGAACAACAAGTGCTGGTTTTAATACTGTTAACTTTACTGTAGCAGTAAATAGAAATTTCAAAAATAAAGAAGGAAACTATGATGCTGATTTCTTACCTTGTGTTGCTTTTAGACAAACTGCAGATTTTATATCTAAATTCTTCAAAAAAGGTAATATGATTTGTCTTGATGGAAGAGTTCAAACTAGAAATTATGATGCACAAGATGGTAGTAAGAGATATGTAACAGAAGTAGTTGTTGAAAATGTAGAATTCGTTGGTGGAAAGAATGATAGTAGTTCTGCTCCATCAAATAATGATTATGTTGATACTCCTTCTGAAGCACCAATTGATGAAATGCCAGAATATGATATTCCTACTTCAGATCCATATGAAAATTATGATAAAGAAGTATCACTAAGTGATAATGATTTACCATTTTAAGGAGGATAATAAGAATGGCTGAATTTTTTAGAAGAAAAAAAGTATGTCAAATGTGTGCTGGTAAAACAGTAGATTATAAAGATGTAGCTATTGTATCAAAATATATAAATGAAAAAGGTAAAATATTACCAAGAAGAATGACTGGTGCATGTGCTAAACATCAAAGACATATTGCAAATCAAATTAAGATTGCTAGATATATGGCATTACTTCCATATACAAAATAATAGTTCGAAAGAACTATTTTTTTTTTGAATAAAAAAAGAAGAATTATCTTCTTCTTCTCGATATCAATATAAGTCTTAATACTTGAAGTGCTTGTGATAAGAATCCAGCAACATAAGTTAATGCTGCTGCAAAAAGCACTTTTTTAATTCCCGTAGTTTCACTTTTAGAAATTAATCCTAACTCTTGTAATTGCACTTTTGCTCTATTTGAAGCATTAAATTCAACTGGAAGTGTAACTAATTGAAAGAACAATCCACAACATAATAATATAATGCCAATATCTATTAAATTAACATATTCTGATACAAAACCAATAATAATAAAAATAGAAGAAATTTTTGAAGTAACATTTACTATTGGTACTAAACTACTTCTTAAATTAAAATATGAATATGCTTCCTTATCTTGAATAGCATGTCCGCATTCATGAGCAGCAACAGCAAAAGAAGAAATAGAATTATCTTCATAAATAGAAGTAGATAAACTAATACTTTTTGATTTTGGATTATAATGATCAGATAATGTTCCACTAATCTCTTCTATGCTTATATTATTTAACCCATTTCTATCTAAAATCATTCTAGCTACATCTTTTCCTTTTAGATCTTTATTACATTTTATTTTAGAATATTTTTTGTATGAAGATTTAACTTTAATTTGAGCTATCAAAGGTAAAAATATAATTATAATAATTAAAACAATTTCTATTAATTCCATAATATCACCACTAAAATTATATCATAAAAAAAGAATGTATTTAATACATTCTTTTAGTTTGCTACTAAATAAATTTAGCAAGTAATAATACTATTAATGAAATTCCAAATAGACATACTGATAGTTTCCATGTCTTTTTGATCCATTCTTTGTATGTAACATTTAAATATGCTAATCCAAATGCAATAAACATACTTGTTGGAGCAACAAACATTGTACAACCATAAATTGCTTGTGTCATTAAAGCAACTACAGTCTTGTTTGCTCCATCTACTGCAGCAATTTGTGGAGTAATATAGTTTGCTACATATAATACATCTACATGTAATACAGAACCTATTGCAGTAACAATAGAACTAATTATTACACTAAATTTACTACTCATTCCAAGAATGAATTTTGCTATTGTTGGGAAGAACATATTCATACCTGCAAAGTATATTACTGTAAAACATAACATAACCATTAAAGCAGGTTTTAATATTTTTTTAACACCCTCTGCCATTGCATCAAAAGTATTTTCAAGTTTATATATTTTTCCAAGTATTAATGCAGAGACTAATAATACAACTGACATTTCAGCATAATACCAACTTCCAAATTCACCAACTGTTCCAAGTATTTTTGATAATACTGCAACTTTTTCTGTTCCAGTTTTAACTCCATCAATTGTAAAATGAATATAAGGAAGTTTTATACTCCATTCAGTTAGCTTAGTATGTAGGTTTGTAAAGAATTTAACATTAAATGAATCTGTCCAATTAGTGCAAGATAATAATACTAATACAGCAATAAGTATAAAGAATACTATGATAGCAGTTGCTGAATGTTTATTCGGAGTTTTTTCTCCAATGAATAAATCATCATTTATGTTGTCAGCAACTTTTTTAGTTCTTTTTGCTCTTGATAAGTAAAGCATTTCTGCTACAAAACATACAATGAATAATGCTAATTTGTAATAAAAACCACTTGTTTGATTAATACTTAACATATTAGCAGTTACTCCAGTTGTATTAGCTCCCATTAAATTACCAATAGTTCCAACTAAAATTGAACCAAAAGTAGCAACTATAGTTGTAATTTTATCATAGCCTAGTGCAAGTAAAATACTAATAATAAATGGAATAAATATAAGTAATAAGAATCCATATTCAAATACAGCAGTAATAACTGCAATAATAAATGATGATAGTATTAATATTGCAAATTCTCTTCCAGCACAATTATTAGCTATTCTTTCAATCCATGCTCTATATTTTCCTGTTTTATTTAGTACTCCATAGAAAGCACCTACACAAATTATGAATATAAATGTTTGAAGAAAATATTCAAATTCAAATGATCCAAATACTAATGAAAAATAATCAAAGAATCCAATATTTTTTATCTCCATATCCATTAATTCGCCATTGTAGAAATAACTAGCTGAGAATATCCATGATAATAAAACCATTCCTAACAATATAAACATTATTATTTTAAATAATCCTGTTTTCTTTTTCATCTTCTAATCCTCCTTAACCTTTATTATATAAAAAAAAACTAGGCAATACAATAAAATACCTAATTTTTAATCATTTTTTATTAGATTATATGCCTTTTTGATACAATTATCAAATTCTTCTTTTGTTTTACATAAAGCAAATTCATTTTTTAATTCTTTGCTTCCGGGTATAAATTTTAAATATGCTAAAGCATGAGTTTTAATATCTAATAATGCTTTTCTTTGTCCTTCATTTTTTTCTATAAGATTATAGTGTTTTATAATCATATCTATACGATCTTTATATGATGGTTTTTCAATAATAGTATTGTTTTCAATGTACTCTAAACATTCTTTTATAAACCATGGATTACCTATTGTTGCTCTTGCTATCATTATTGCATCACAGTTAGTTTCTTCAAGCATTCTTTTGGCATCATATATTGTTTTTATATCACCATTTCCTATAACTGGAATATTAACTGCTTCTTTTACTTTTTTTATAAGAGTCCAATCAGCATTACCACTATATCCTTGGCTTCTTGTTCTTGGATGAATTGCTATTGCGCTAGCACCAGCTTTTTCAATTATTTTTGCTACTTCAATACAATTAATTGAATTTTCATCCCAACCACTTCTTATTTTTACTGTAACTGGTATTTGAACATTTTTTACTATTTTAGAAATTATTTCATATATTTTTTCTGGATTTTTAAGCAAACCAGAACCGGCTTGTGATTTAAGTGCTACTTTTGGAACTGGACATCCCATATTTATATCTAAGATATCTGGTTTTATATTATTATTAACAAATTTAGCAGCACTAACAAAACTATCAATATCACTTCCAAATATTTGAACACTTATTGGTCGCTCTGAATCATTTATTTTTAGTAAATCTAGTGTTTTTTTACTATTATAGACAATTCCTTTATCACTTACCATTTCAGAATATATTAGTCCTGCTCCCATAGATTTAATTATACTTCTATAACTTTCATTTGATATTCCTGCCATGGGTGCAAAAACTATTCTATTTTGTATTTCAACATTACCAATCTTCCACATCTTTTTCACCAAAAATAATTTATCATTTTAGTAATTTAAATGCAATAAAAAAGTTTTCAAAATTTGAAAACTTTTAATTTGTTTGTGTAGCACTAGCATTACAAGTAATATCTTTTGTTACATTTAAGAATGTATAATTTACTGTTCCATCTTCATCTATTACTGTACTACTTGGTTTAACATTACAACTTATTAATACACTATATCCATCATCTGGTTTAATAGATATTTTACCATCTGTTCCATTTTTTATTTTTTGTGTTAAAGTACCAGCAACTATATTCAAATTATTTCCAAGTTTAATTTTTAATACATGTGTAACAATTGGTATTTTTTTATAAGTAACTGTGCAAGTTGTATTATCAGTTATTTTATAAATATTTAATGTGTTGTTTCTAATTGAACCATTTTGATTGTTAGTACATTTAACTGTTGGTTTTTCATAACCATCTTTTGCTTTTACTATAACACTAATATCTCCACCATATTTTTGAATTTCTGTAGTTGTTCCTGTTCCATTAATAACATTAATTTTTGCTTTAAATTTTTTGATTTCAAAATTTACTTTGCATGCCATATCTTCCATAACTGAATCAATTGTTAAGGTTTTAGAAGATATATCATATAATGCTTTATTTTTATTAGAACAAACCACATTTTTATATTTATATCCTTCATTTGGAATAACACTAAATGATCCTTCATTTTCTCTTGGAACAACAAATTTTCCATTATCATCATTTTGAACTATTCCATTAGTTGCAGTAATAGTAACTTCATATTGACTCTTTACAAAATACAAACTACATACGGCTTCCTTATCTTCACTTGGAGTAAAAATCCAAAGATTAGTATCAAATGTACCAGTTAAATTATTTGTACATGTATACTTCGCAAATATATATTTAACTTCACCATTAACATTGTTATTAGGCATCTCATCAATTTTTTCATTTTCAAAATAATACTCATATTTAACTAACTTACTAGGAGTATTAGTTGGCTTTTCAACAGGATTATCTTTTTTATTATGTTCAATAATGCCAACTATTGAAGCAGATGCAGTCAATAAAAAACATATACTTAAAAAAATAATAAGTATTTTTTTCATATTAACCCCTCCATATTATAAATTAATTTTATAATGATATTATTTTAAAGTCAATAATATAGGAATAAATAAAATGTAAAAAAAGATAAAATAATAAAAAAATGTTTGACATTAAATAATTGTTTTTATATAATATTTCCGGTACATTTTAATGGAGATGCAGTTTCTGTGGGAAAGAAATATCATAGTTGCAAATATGATAGCATTGAAATTAGGAAGGAATTAAATATGAAAACATTTATGTTAAGAAAAGAAGACGTTACACATAAGTGGTATGTTATTGACGCTGAAGGTCAAGTTTTAGGTAAAGTTGCTGAAAAAGCTGCTACTGTACTTAAAGGAAAACATAAACCAACTTATACTCCATATGTTGCATGTGGTGATAACGTAATAATTATTAATGCTGATAAGGTTAAACTTACTGGAAATAAACTAAATGATAAGATTTATTACAATCATAGTGGATATCCAGGTGGATTAAGAGAAAGAAATGCTAAAACAATGTTAGAAAAATATCCAGTAGAAATGGTAGAAAGAGCTGTTAAAGGAATGCTTCCAAAAAATAGATTAGGAAGACAAATCTTTAAACAATTATTTGTTTATGCAGGTAGTGAACATAAACATGAAGCTCAAAAACCAGAAAGATTAGAGGTAAAGTAATATGGCAAAAGAAAATAAATATACTGCTATAGGTAGAAGAAAAAGAAGTGTAGCAAAAGTAACATTAACTCCAGGAAAAGGTAATATTACTGTAAATGGAAAAGATGTTAAAGATTATATGCCTTATGAAACTTTAGTTATGGATTTAGTTCAACCACTTGATTTAGTTGAACAAAGAGATAAGTTTGATATCGATGTAGTTGTTAAAGGTGGAGGTTTTTCAGGACAAACTGGAGCTATTAGATTAGGTATTACTAGAGCATTAATGCTAGTAAATGCTGATAATAGACCAACACTAAAAGCAAATGGTATGGTAACTCGTGATGCTAGAATTAAGGAAAGAAAGAAATATGGACTTAAGAAAGCACGTAGAGCACCACAATTCTCTAAGCGTTAATATAAATTCTTATGTACTAACAAAAAAATCGCTATATGCGATTTTTTATTTTACATATATTTGTTTTTTGATTATAATTAGAGTAGTGGTGAATAAAATGAATATAAAAGAAGCATTAAGAGCATTAAAATTTTTATTTTTCTCAATAAGTGCTGGTCTTATTGAAATGGGAAGCTTTGCATTATTAAATGAATATACTAATTTGCCTTACTGGCCTTGTTATTTAATAGCATTAGTTTTATCTGTAATATGGAATTTTACTTTAAATAGAAAGTTTACTTTCCAATCAAGTAACAATGTTCCAGTAGCTATGTTTAAAGTATTTTGCTATTATTTAGTTTTTACTCCACTTAGTACTTTATTAGGTGATTATTTAACGAGCATTGGATGGAATGAATATTTAGTAACTGGTTTAAATATGGTGCTTAATTTTATTACAGAATTCTTGTATCAGAGATATTATGTTTTTAAAGATAGTATAGATACAAAAGTAGTTAAGTTATGAGATAAGATATGGCATAAATGTCATATCTTTTTTAGTGTTAATTTAATAAAAAGTTGTTTTAAAAAAGATACTTTAGTGATATAATCTTATCATAGGAGAGAGTGGGTATGGCTGCAAAAGTGTTTAAAACTATAGAAGAGCAATTAGATATATTAAAAAGCAAAAATCTAATTATAGAAGATTACGATAAAGCTAAAAATATACTTTTAAGAGAAAACTATTTCTTTTTAAATGGATATCGTTCTCCTTTTTTAGTAACGGGATCAAAAAGATTTATTGATGGCGCTACTTTTGAAGAATTACATTCTTTATTCACTTTTGATAGATATTTTAGAAATATTATTTTTAAAAATATATTAATTGTTGAAAACAACTATAAATCAATATTTAGTTATGTATTAAGTAGAAAATATGGATATAAAGAAAAAGACTATTTAAATGTTGATAATTTTGATAGAAATAGGGAAAAACTTAGACAAATAAATGATTTAATTAGAAAAGTTAAAAGACAAATTAGAATAAATGGATATCAACATGCGGCTACTAGTCACTATATTAATAACTATGGCTATATTCCACTTTGGGTTGGAGTAAAAGTGTTGAGTTTTGGTCTTATGGGTGAATTATTTTCAATATTGAAACAAGAAGATAAAGATGAAATAGCTTCTTATTATGAAAGTATAGGAGCAGAGGATTTAGAAGATTATTTAGCTATTTTATCTAACTATAGAAACCTTTGTGCTCATGAAGATATTTTATATAATCATATAACTCAGAAAGCAATAAATGATTCGAGAATTCATCAAGAATTAGGTATTCCTAAAGTAGATGATGAATATATTTATGGTAAAAACGATATATTTGCATTAATTATCATTTTAAAAAATGTTTTAACATATTCAGACTTTAAGATGATGATGAATGAAATTGAATATGAAATAGAATGGTTAAGTTCAAAATTAAAATCAATTGATGTTCAAAAAATATTATATAGAATGGGATTCCCAGAAAACTATAAACATATATCTTATATAAAGTAGGAGGATAAATGAAAAGATTCTTTGGATTTTTTTTCAGTATTATTGTTGCTAGTGCTTTGGGAGCTTTTCTTATGTATTACTATTTGAATGATTTTTCACTTGAGAAAAAAGAAAGCATTACTAGGATAGAAAAGTCTGTTACAGTTAATGATAAAGGAATATCTGATGGAATAGAAAATATTTATGATGCTGTAGTAGTAGTTGAGAATTATAAGAATAAAAAATTAATTGGGATAGGTTCTGGATTTGTTTATAGTGCAGATGGCTATATAATGACTAATCATCATGTAATTGAAGGGGCTACTGACATAAAAGTAATTAATTCTGATGGCGAAACTGTTAGTGTTAATTTAATTGGTAGTGATGAATATGCTGATATAGCTGTATTAAAGATTGATAAAAAATATATAAAAAGCATAGCAAAAATAGGTAGTAGTGAAAAAACAAAAGTAGGGGATACAGTATTTACTATTGGTTCTCCAATGAATTCTGGTTATTCTGGAACTGTTACAAGAGGAATACTTAGTGGTAAAAATAGAATGGTTGAAGTTTCAGTAAGTTCAGCATCTAATGATTGGATTATGAATGTTATGCAAACTGATGCAGCTATTAATCCAGGTAATAGTGGAGGTCCTCTTTGTAATGTTAGTGGAGAAGTAATTGGTATTAATTCTATGAAAATTGTTCAATCTGAAATAGAAGGTATAGGATTTGCAATACCAATTGAAGATGCACTTGAATATGTAAACAATATTGTTAATGGAATAAAAGTAAAAAGATCATATTTAGGTATTAGTATGGGAGATGTAGCATCTACATATTATAATTTAATAAAATATGGAATTACTTTAGATTCATCAATAACATCTGGTGTTATTGTGTTAAAAGTAAATGAATCAAGTCCTGCATTAAAATATGGGATTCAAAAAGGAGATGTAATTATACAAATTAATAATGATAAAGTTGATAGTGTCGCTAAATTAAGATATTATTTGTATAAACATAAACCAAATGAGGAAGTATCAATTAAACTAATTAGAGGAACAGAAGAAAAGACAATTAATGTAGTTTTAGGAGAAGGTGCTTAGCTTTCTCTTTTTCTTTACAGTAATATAGAGTTTATTTTATTTAAAAAAGGAAAAAATAATGATATAATCATAGCGGAGATTATAATATGAAGAAGAATATATTATTATTAATTAATGGATTTGGTATTGAAAGAGCAGATTCTTATAGTGTTTATTCAGACTCATTAATGCCTAATATGGGTAAACTTACTCATGAAAAAATATTTATTTCTTTACCAAATAATTATTTGGACTATAAAAGTGCTTATAGAAATTTTAGTATGGGAATAAATAATCCTTTAACATATAAATTAATTGAAAATAATTTATTCAATGCAACTATATCAGATAATCAAGTATATAAATATATAATTAATCAAGTAAATGTTCTAAAATCTAGATTACATATAATGTGTTTTTGGGATTCTGAGAGTACTATAGATCAATTACTTGGATTTATAAAAGAAATACAAAGAAATACAATTCAAAAAATATTTGTTCACGTAGTTTTATGTCAAAATTCATTAAATGATTACAAGTACATTGGAAAAGATTTAAACACACTAAACTATGAAGGCGGTTCTAATGTTAAAATTGGAGTAGTAACTGGAGAAAATAATTTATTTGATTTATTAAATTGTAAGGATTTAGCAAAAAACTTTATAACAGAATTTGGTGAAAAGTGGAAAGATTTATCTAAAAAAGTTGAAGTACAAATTCAAACAAGAACACTTCCAAAAGAAACAAGAACTTTTTCAGTAACACCAACATATAGATTTGAAGAAAATGATCAAGTTTTAATATTTAATTATAGTAATGTTGATTTAACAAAATTTAGGAATGAATTATATATTCAAAAATATAGACAAGTAGATATGGATAAAGTACCATTTTATTCATTATTTCCAATAAAAGCAGAAAAACCAATATATTTTATGTATAATTTTGCTGTTTCAGCAAACTATACATTAAATTCTTTAAAAAGTATTAATGCTAGATGTTTATTAATGGATAAAAAAGATAAATGTTCATTTATTAATTATTATTTAACTGGTTTAAGAAATGAAATAGATCCATCTCTAAAATATTTACCAACTGATGATAATTTTATATATGATCCAGCTAAAGTAGTTGAAACAATTCAAAAATATGATAATGAATTATACATTATCAATTATGAAATTGATACTTGTAAAACTTTTGAAGAAATATTAGAAAGATTAAAAAAGATTGATGCTGTTATTGGAGCATTAAATGATTATATATCTAATAATAAAATGAGTATGTTTATTTCTTCATTATATGGTTTAGAAAAAATGTTATACAATAGTAAACAAGAATTATTAAAAATAAATTTTTCAGGCAGAGTACCATTAATTATTGTAGATGATGAAATAAATCTAGTTGATTATAATATAAATGAAGGTAATCTTTATGATTTGTGTAACTCTATATTATGGAATATAAATAAAGAGTATACTACTGAAGGATTAATCAAAAAGAAATCAAGATTTTTTTCGTTCTTATATAAAAAACCAAAAAAAGCAAAACTAGAAGAACCAAAGGAGAATAATAATGAAAAAACCGACGTTTAAAAGGATTGTTGCTTATATTATAGATGTACTAATAGTAACTATTATTGCAACTGGAATTTCAAGTATACCATTTTTAAACCCAACAATGGATAAATATAATGAAACATATGAACAATACATGGAGTATTTAAAAAATGGATTAAGTGTTGAAGAAGCAAATAATATTTTAAATAGTGAAGAGTATCAAAATATTACATATGATATGACTTACTATAGTAGATATACTAGTTTAATAACATTAGTTGTTTCATTTTCATATTTTGTAGTATTTCAATATTTTACAAAGGGATATACTGGTGGTAAAAAATTATTAAAAATTAAAGTAGAAGCAGAAGATGGAAAATTAAAATTTTATAAATTACTACTTAGAAGTTTAATTATTAATAGTTTGTTAACTTCAAGTCTTAATTTAATATTAT
This sequence comes from uncultured Mycoplasmatota bacterium, assembly GCA_946413985.1. Classification (GTDB taxonomy): domain Bacteria; phylum Bacillota_I; class Bacilli_A; order RF39; family UBA660; genus CAG-1000. Next base: position 7,186 of record CAMKMS010000001.1, on the reverse strand, counting down.
TATTTATAGGTAATAAAGTGACTTTTGGTCAGTTCAATATGTTTATTGAAGTACTTCAAATGGGATTATTATTTACAACATTTGGAATGATTCTTTATAGACAAGATGGAAGAGGATTACATGATTTAATAGCAGGAACTAGAGTAATAGATACAAGAGTTAAGGAGTAAAATATGAAAATTGGTTTAGCAAATGATCATAGAGGAGTAAAACTAAAAGAAAGAATTATTAGTTATTTAGATAAAAATAATATTCCATATGTTAATTATGGAACTGATAAAGAAGAAAGTGTTGATTATGTTGATTATGCTATTAAACTATGTAATGGTATTAATAATCATGAAGTTGATTTAGGAATACTAGTATGTGGAACAGGTATTGGAATGAGCATTGCAGCAAATAAAGTAAAAAATATATTAGCTGCTAAAGTAAATACTCCAAGTGAAGCAGCATTATGTAGAGAACATAATAGAGCAAATGTTATGACACTTTCTGAATATACAGAAAACTTAGAAGAAATATTATATAATTTTATTAATACATTACCTTCAAGTGAAGAAAAACATGTAAGAAGAGTTAATAAAATATTAGATATTCAGTAATATTAGATAATAAATAAACATATAATTCACTATGAAAAAAATCATAGTGTTTTTATTTGTACTTTCATTATTAGTAATAAGTTATAAGGAAAAAGAAAGTGTATTAGAAATAAAAGATGTTAATGTGAAAGAAGAAAGAAAAAAGAAAGAAGAAAAAATAGTAAAAGAAGTAAATAATAAAGTTCAAAAAGTAAACATTGTTTATAAAGATAATACAAAAGAAACTTTAAATCTTGAAGATTATGTTGTTGGTGTTGTTGCTTGTGAGATGCCAGCATCTTTTAACATTGAGGCATTGAAAGCTATGGCTGTTGCTGCTAGAACTTTTGCGCTTTATAAAATTGAACATAATAAAAACTATAGATTATCTACGACTACCAAAGATCAATGTTATATTACAAAAGAACAAATGAAAAAGAATTGGGGAAATAGTTTTAATAAAAATTATAATAGAGTATTAAAATCTGTTAATGCAACAAAAAATGAAAGAATGACTTATAATGATAAAACGATTATATCTTTTTACTTTTCAATTTCAAATGGTTATACAGAAAATTGTGAAGATGTATTTAGTCAAAAATTACCTTATTTAAGAAGTGTTGATTCCCATTGGGATAAAGATTATTCATATAAAGAAAAAACTATTAAATTGAGTGAAAGTGAATTTTTAAAAGAACTTGATTTAAAAGATAATAAAGTTAATAGTATTAAAATAAAGAAAGATAAAAAGAATAGAGCTAGATATGTATACATAAATAATAATAAGTTTACAGGTACTAAAGTAAGATCACTTCTTCATTTAAGAAGTACAGATATCAGTATTACAAATAAAAATGGATATATTTATATTACAACAAAAGGTTATGGACATGGTGTTGGAATGAGTCAATATGGAGCACAGTCCATGGCAAAAGAAGGATATAAATATGATGAAATTTTAAAATACTATTATAAAGGAATAGAATTGAGTGCATAAATTATAAAAAATAGTTCATTCTATATTTAGGAGAGTGAACTATGAATAAAGCTTTAAAAGTATTATTACCAACAATTTATATTGGTGTTATTGGTGTTATGTTTATATGTGTACTATTAATACTAAGCGGAATAAAAGGTTATTTAAAAGAAGATGTTAATTATAATTATGCATTAGATAATGTGTTTACTGAAGAAGTCATTCCAGTTTCAAGAGTTGGTTCAGATGTTATAGTAAAACCATTTATATCTTCATATGTAAATATTTATAAAAAATACTATGATTATGAAAGTGATAATCAAGAAGACTCAATAATATATTATAAGGGAACATATTTTCAAAATAATGGAATAGATTATGAGAGTAGTGATGATTTTGAGGTTGTTTCTATATTAGATGGGGAAGTAATAAGTATTGAAGATAGTGATATATATGGAAAAATACTAAAAATAAAACACAATGATAACCTAGTAAGTGTATATTATAATATTAAAGATATACTTGTTAATGTAGGATATAAAACTACTACTGGAGAAATAATAGCAAGTTCAAATAAATCAATATATGAAAATGACGAAAAGTCATTATTGCATTTTGAAATATATTATAATAATAAATCTATTAATCCAGAATCAGTATATTCTTTAAATGCAAATAGTTTAGAGTAGAAAATACTCTTTTTTTATTAAAAAAAACTTGTTATGTCTATTATTATTTGTTAATATTAATAGGTACGCATTAACAAGAAGAGGTGTTTTTTTATGATTAATTTTATCATTGTGGATGATAATGAGCTACAAAGAAAAGCAAGTGAACGAGCTATAGTTAAGAAAATGATGAGTAATAAAATAGAATTTACAATAACTAAATTTGAAGATTATAATGACAAATTAACAAGGCAAATGAGTGATAAATCTTTTGATAAAGTTTATATATTAGATATTGAATTACCAACTTTAGATGGAATACAAATTGCAAGAGAAATCAGACATAAATATAATGATTGGACTAGCCCTATTATAATATTAACTGTTCATACATCTCTTTATTATGAAGTATACAAACAAAGATTACAAATATTAGATTTTATAAGTAAAACAGATAATGTTGATTGTTTACTTTCTGAAAATATTGATATTTGTTTAAAGATGATGAATAAAGATAAAGTGTATAGATATACATATAAAAGTGTAGATTATAATATTAACTTTAATCATATTGATTATATTCAAAGAGATGGAAGAAAAATTAAAATAGTAACTACAAATGGAGATTATTATCAAAATATATCCATTAATAAAATAAAAGAAATGCTTCCAAATTATTTTTTGTTATCTGCTAAAGGAATAATCATTAATCTAAAAAATGTTAAGAAGATAGATTGGCAAAAGTTTAATGTAGTATTTAATGATGAAATAAATGGTTATTTAGTATCAAAAAGTCATAGAAAAGAGATAGAAACATATGAATTGGTATGATTATCTCTTAATATATTTTTCATCATGTATACTTGTATTTTTTATGATAAAATCATGTGGTTATTTTTTAAAAACTACTAGTACTAATAATAATTTATTAAATTTATTAATTGTATTATTTGGTGGCACATTAATGACATATAGTTTATATAATAATGGAACATATGAAAATATAATAGTGTGTATTGTTATTTTTTCTATGGGAAGTATAGTAACTTATAAACAAAAACCTTATAAAACAATACTAAATACTATGATATGTTATTTAGTACTCTTAATATTTGAAATATTACTTTCAATAATTATAATGAATTTTTTTAAATTTAATTTAGAATCATTTAATACAAATACAATAATGAAATCTATTTTTACAATACTTGATGCATTATGTACTCTTATAACATGTTCTAATAAGAAAATTTGTTTATTTGTTAATAAGATTACAAGTAAAAGTATAGTAATTACAACTTTTTTCCCAATAATAATTGTATGTATGATAATATTAGATGCTAAATATATTTTCTTTTCTACAAGTGAAATATATATTGGAAATATAATTATTATATCTACGTTGTTATATCTATTAGTTTTTTCAATAATAACAGATAATAAACTTATAAAAGAAAATGAAAAAACAGAATTATTATTAAATTTGATGAGTAAATATGAAAAAATAATTGATGACAATAGATCTTTTAAACATGAATTACTAAATAATCTTCTTATATTAAAGAGTTATGAAGATAAAAATAGTAAAGAATATAATGATCTTTTAGATGAATTAATTGATTTAAATAATAAAAAAGATGTAAGAATTAAAAATATAAGTAATTTACCATCTGGATTAAAGGGTATATTTTATTATAAATTATATGGATTAGAAAAACAAAAATATAATATTTCTATTAATATATCTAAAAAAATAGGAAATCTATTAAATAACATTTCACATAAAGACTATATTTATTTAAATAAAATAATTAGTATTGTATTAGATAACGCTATTGAAGCTAGTTCTAAAACAAAAGATAAGCATTTGCTTATCGATGTTTATCTAGAAGAAAAGAATATTTGTTTTGATATTCTAAACTCATATACTGGAGAAGTAAATTTGCTGAAAATTAATAAAAAGGGTTATTCAACAAAAGGTAAAAATAGAGGTTTAGGATTAAGTATTGCAAATACAATATTAGGAAAAAGTAATACTATAAAAATGATTCAGTCAGTCGAAAATAATATTTTTACAACTAAAATAAAAGTGAGTCTATAATAACTCACTTTTTAAAATTATAATAATGATTCAGGCATTTCTGGTTCATCAAGTATAATTGCTATGCATCCCATAGTAGCACTAGCAGCAACTAATGCACCTAAAGCAGCAGCTACTTTTGCAAATAATCTCATTTTGTACCTCCTTTCTTATACCTCTTATAATTGTTGTATTTGAGTCCCAACAATTTATAACTAATAGGTAATACAAGAATAGTTTCTAGAAGTATAGAAAAGAATAGCAATTTAGAATAATATATATTTTTCATAAATATAATGATAAGTATATATATTAGTGTTATTGTAGATGTAATAGTTTTATAAATAATTCTTTTATTTTTATGAATTAATGGTCTTTTCTCAGTATCGCTAGGAGCATAAATAATAATTAGTGGTAATAATAATAATGAGCCAATTAGTAAATAATTATTATTTATTTGTAAAGTTTTTATAAGATAAGGAATTAATAAAAATATTATTATTGAGAAAATCCAACATTCCCATGACTTTTTAGCATGTAAACCAAACCCAGTTGATCTAAGCAACCCATATCCCATAAAAAATAAACACAATTCTTTAAAAGCGTGTATAAAAATCGATAATATTATTATAACTATCAATTTAACAATAGTTAAATATATTGATTCTAAACCATATTTTATTTCTTTTATTTTAATATCATCATAGTGATAATTTTTTTGAATTATTTCTATTATTTTATTTATTACTACATCCTTCATATTAATCATTTCGATATTAAGATATAAAAAATAAAAAGTGTAAAAAATGTCATTAAATATTAATTTTGTGTCATAAAATAGTGAAATTTACTTTTTGTGACACAAATATTTAAATTGATGACATTAAGAAAATTATTGTCGATTTTTAATGTATGATTTTAATTGTGCACAGAAAAGAATCATATTATGATTAAATTAAGAAGGGATGGTGTATATGAGTAGAGGTCGAGTTAAATGGTTTAATAATGATAAAGGCTACGGATTCATAGAATATGATGGGCTTCAAAATGAAGATGTTTTTGTTCATTATTCAGCTATTTTACAAGAAGGATATAAAACATTAAAAGAAGGTGAACTTGTTGATTTTAATCTAATTGAAACAGCAAAGGGTTGCCAAGCAATCAATGTTAAAGAAGTAAGCTTATCTGCAGTATAAATACACGAAGTTCTGTGTATTTTTTATTTGTAAAGAGTAATGTAGAGAATGATGTAAAGTTATAGATAAAGTAATTAAACTATGATATTATTGTTATAGGAGGAATATATATGAAATATAATATTCGTGGTAACAAAATAGATGTTACAAAAGCAATTGAAGATTACATAAAATCAAAAATATCTAAAGTTGAAAAATACTTTAATGACACAGCAGAGGCAAAAGCAATAATATCTGCTAAAGGAAAAGAACAAAAAGTTGAGGTTACTATTTGGAGTGGAAAATACAATGTAAGAGCAGAAGAAATTAATGAAGATTTATATGCTGCTATAGATTTAGTATTAGATAAATTAGAAAGACAACTTAAAAAATATAAAGATAAACTTCAAACTAATAAAAGAAGTGTAAAAGAAGAATACATCCCTGAAATAGAAGATTATTTTGAAGAAGATGAACAAAATATAGTAAGAAGAAAACAAGTTTTCTTAAAACCAATTGATGAAGAAGAAGCAATAACTCAAATGGAATTACTAGGTCATACATTCTTTGTATTTAAAAATGTTGAAACAGATAAGATTAATGTTTGTTATAAACGTAATGATGGAGATTATGGAATAATTGAGGCTAATTAAGAGCAGAAATGCTCTTTTTTATTGGTTTTTAATATGTTATAATATTTTCTAGGAGGAAAACAAGATGGGATTATTTAAAAACTTATTTGATTATGAAACAAAAGAATTAAAAAGAATAGATAAAATAGTAACTGAAATTGAATCTTTAGATGAAAAAATGCAAAAACTTAAAGATAAAGATTTCAAAAATAAAACTGAAGAATTTAAAGAAAGAATTAAAAATGGAGAATCTTTAGATGATATATTACCAGAAGCATTTGCTCTTGCAAGAGAGGCGTGTTTTAGAGCAATAGGTGAAAAACCATTTAGAGTACAACTTATTGGTGGAGTAGCTATTCATAGAGGAAATATTGCTGAAATGAAAACTGGTGAAGGAAAAACTTTAACAACAGTTCTTCCAGCTTATCTAAATGCGTTAAGTGGACTTGGTGTACATGTTATTACAACAAATGAATACTTATCAACTCGTAATGCAGAGTGGATGGGACCAATATATGATTTATTAGGTGTTAGTGTAGGAATTAATTTAAGAGATAAAAGTCCAAAAGAAAAACAAGAAGCTTATAATGCTGATATTACTTATTCAACAAATAATGAAGTTGGATTTGATTATTTAAGAGATAATATGGTAGTAAGACGTGAAAATAGAACACAAAGAGGACTTAATTTTGCTATTATAGATGAAGTAGATTCAATTTTAATAGATGAAGCAAGAACACCATTAATTATTTCAGGTGGATCTGCTAAAAGTGCGAATGTTTATAAAGAAGCTGATAGAGTTGCTAAGGCACTTAAAATTGATGATTTTGTAGTTGATGAAAAGACTAAAAAAGTAACTCTTACAGAAGATGGAGTAAAACATGCAGAAAAACTATTAAATTTAGAAAATCTTTATGATATTCAAAATAGTGTAATGGTTCATAATTTAGATAAAGCCCTTATAGCTAATTATGGATTTAAAAAAGATGTAGATTATGTTGTTGAAAATGATAAAGTAATAATTGTAGATACATTTACTGGTCGTTTAATGCATGGTCGTCAATTTAGTGAAGG